>NZ_JBEPDB010000010.1:0-44545 GCF_040300025.1 Dactylosporangium sp. NPDC000555
GGCCCGGCGGCGCGACCGGCGCGGGCCCCCGCCCGTCGCCCGCGCCCCCCACCCCCGCCCGGGCCCCCCCCGGCCCCCCCGGGCGGCCGGAGCCGCCGGCGCTCCACAGCGGAATCGACACGACCCGGTCGACGTTGGCGGGGATGTCCCAGCGGCGACGCTCGCGGCCGTCGACGGTGAGCGCCACCGCCTCCCAGCGGTACTCGGGCAGGCCGCGCACGAGCTGGTCGCACCACACGCTGACCCCGCCGAGCGCGAACGGGTAGGTGCCCTCCGACACCAGTGCCACCTTCACGACCGCGGACTCGCCGGGACGGTCACCGCGCCGCCGGCCGGCAGCGTGAGCTGTGTCGAGACCTCGGTGCCGTAGGTGGTCGAGCCGGTGCCCGAAGCCCCGCTGACCGTCAGCGCGCCGGCCAGCGGCGACGTGACCGTGACCGTGCGGGCCGCCGGGTCGTACACCGCGTCGACGTTGCCCCGGACCTCGGCGAAGTGCGAGGTGCGCAGCGTCGCGTAGGCGCTCAGCGCCGTCCAGTCCGGGTTGAGCAGCGGCACCGAGTAGTAGCCGCTGTACTTCGACATGACCTGGTCCAGCCAGTCGGTCAGCAGCGTCTTGCCGGAGCCGTAGTCGCGCAGGTTCGCGATGTGGAACGTATGCGTGTACAGCGATCCGGTGGCGAGGTGGCCCAGCGCGATCTGCGTCTCGGCGTCGAGCATCTGGGCGTAGGTGAGGTTGGCCGGCCAGTACGGGAACTTCCCGGCCGGTCCGTAGTACGAGTTGTAGAACGCGGTCTGCTCGGCCGGGGTCGTGGTGTGGTAGGCGATGTTCGTCGGCCAGTCGGGCACGATCGTGATCGTGGGTGAGAGCGGGTGGACCTTGCCGCAGTTGAAGCAGTCGGGCACGTGGCTGTGGAAGGACATGTTGCCGTGCACGTACTTCACGCCGAGGTCGCGGGCGGCGTTGAGGAACTGCTGGTTGGACGCCGCGAGCCCGTAGTCGGTCGGCGGGTCGACGTCGTTGTCCGGGTCGGGGTTGTAGACGCCGAGCCCCGAGTACTCGCCGGTCTTGAGCACCGAGTTCGGTTGCGACAGCCCGAGCCGGGTGGCGACGGTCCGGTTGGCGGAGATCTCGTTCGCGCTGGTGGCGTAGTCGGTGGTGTTCAGCTCCGGGTGCGTCAGCGTGTGGTTGATCCACCGGAACTTCGTGGACAGGCAGCGGCTGGTCGCGGTGAGCGTGGTGATGCCGCCGTTCGGGCTGCAGGTCGTGCCCGCGTTCAGGTCCGCGTCGCCGCCGTTGTAGGCCAGGTTGAGCGTGAAGCCGGACGCGAGCGGGTACGTGGTGCGCAGCGCCGTCTGCCGCAGCGAGGCGTTGTACGCGTCGTGGCCCGACATCTGGTAGCCCGGGTCGGACTCGATGTGCCCGTCGGGGAAGTAGTGGTCGGCGCTGTTGAACCAGTCGTCGACGTCGACGCTGAGGTAGTGCCGCTGCTCGCCGAGGAACAGGCCCCGGCTCGCCCACCGGAACATCCCGTACACCAGCAGGTTGGCCTGCATGAGGTACTGGTTGGACGTGAAGGTCAGCGCCAACCGCTCGCGGCCGTCGGTGGATGTGCTGCGCACGCCGAGCACGTCGCTGCCGTTGACGAGGACCGGGTCGGCGGCGCAGCCGGCGGCGACGCGGGTGCGGTACACGTAGGACTGCACGATCGGCACCCTGGCCGTCGACTTGAGGTCGTCGAAGACGCCGGTGCCGGCCGTCGTCAGCGACGCCGGCAGCGCGGTGTCGCCGACGCCGGACTCGCTGGACGCGGACAGGCAGTAGTTCTCCGGGAAGGTGCCGTAGCTGGTGTAGAGGCTGGCCTGGCGGACGGCGTAGTCCCGCTCGTAGGCCCACAGCGCGTTCCACTCGTTGCCGTCGAGGCCGCTGACGTACGTGCCGCCGCCGCTGTCGTAGAGCAGCATGCTGTTGGTGAGCAGGATGGCGTTGTACTTTCCGGCCCCGTCGGGCCGGACCAGCGACGCGGCGGTCAGCGGCTGGGTCTTGCTGAGCAGGACGTCGTACGCGGCGCCGGTGCGCTCCAGCGTCGACTTCCAGGTGTCGACGCCCCAGTCGGCGCTGTCGACGCCGATGACGAGGGCGCGGAGGCCGACCTTGGGGCTCGCCGCGGGCGCGGCGAGCGTGCTCGGGCCGGCCCCCTGCGCGGTGGCGGCGCCCGGCTTGCCCGGGCGCACGGTCATGGTGCGATTCAGGGGTACCGAGCCGCTGATCCTCGGCAGTGGTGCGCCGGGCCTGGTGATCCGTTGCTCCCCTTGCGGACCGGGCCGACCGAGGACGAGGGTGCCCTTGTGCCCGTGGGCCGGCTGGCGTTTCGGCTGCTCGGCCGAGGCCCGTTGCGCCCCGCCCAGGACGAGCAGGGCGCACACGGCGGCTGTGGACATCCGCAGCAGCAGGCGTCTGGTCGGTGTTCGTGCGGTGATCATGGAAACTCCGGTCGGTTCGGAATCCGGCGCGCTTCACGGAAGCGACGGCGCGGCGCAAAAGGGCGCACAAAGCAACCGCAGGGCAGGCGCGGACGCATACCGGCGGGATAGGACTTTGTGGACGAACCGATGTTACGAGACCGTCAGCGTGCCGGGCTCGTTCCTTTCGCATACATCCGGGTGAGTGGCCGGGTGAAACGGCGGGGCGCCGCTCCCGCGGTGGACCATGATTGACCATAGTGGACAGTCAGCGCCGCGCCCGTGCGACGCGGAGCGCGGATCGGCCCGATGCTCAGAACGGGCCGGCGGGCAGGATCGCCGAGCCGACGGAGGCGTCGCCGAGGCCGCAGAGCATGCGCCGCCGCCCGTCGGGCAGTCGCTCGAGCGAGCCGGGGAAGACCACGTCGGCGACGGCCGGGAACTTGGCCGGCCCGGGCGGGAAGTCCGCTCGCGTCGCGAGCACCTCCGGCGCGCCGGTGGCCGGCCGCGCCGGGTCGATGGTCCACCACGCCGCCGCGTACCGCTGCGTCGAGCCCTCTTCGCCGATCGCGACGTGCCCTAGCACGCCGACCGTGCCGCCCAGGTCGAACAGCTCGTTGACGCCGAGCTTCGTGTCCGGCGCGACCTGGTCGGCGAAGATGTGCGCTCCCTCGACGAGCTCACGGGTGACGGTCTCGAACGACTCGGTCACCGCGACGCTGATCCGCCCGATCCCGGCCCGGCCGCCCTGGGGCCGGCCACACACGACCACGTCGCCGTCGCGCTGCAGCAGCCGGATGTCCTTCATCCCGGGTACCGCCAGAAACGGAGCCCGCGGGTCCAGCCCCCGCACGTCCGGCGCGGCGAAGAACCGGGTGACCGGCACCGGCGGCGTGACGGCGTGGTCCAGCGTCACCACGCCGAACACGAGCCGGCGACGACCGTGCGCGTCGCGCATCCAGGCCGCGAAGGGATCCTCGGCGGCGTCGAACACGGGCGTGTCCGGGGCGGGCACCCAACGGTCGCCGGCCCGCATGAAGAACCGGACCTGCGGGTCCCACGACGCCCGGTCCCGCCAGTAGCTGTCCGGCGACTCGACACGGACGGCCAGCAGAGCGCCGCCGGGCTCCTCGATCAGGCAGGGGTTGTACGCCAGCAGCCCGTCCGTGCCGGCGAGCCGCTCGTGGCGCCCGTCGGGGCGGCCGATCCGCCGGCCGTGCGCGGAGATCAGGTCCTGATAGCTCGGTGCCGTCACCGCCACAGTCTGTCAAGAACCGCCCCCGTCCCGGCGCGTTCGGCGCAGGAAGTCCGGGCTGATTTTCCGGCAGACACGGGTTGGGACGCTCAGCGGGCGGGGGCCGGCGGCCGGTAGGAGGCGCCGTGCGGATCGGCGCAGTGGGCGTCATCGCGGCCGGTGCCGTCGGCGGTGGACGGGATCGGCTCGGCGCCGGCGTGGTCGACCTGGAGGGTGCTGTGCGTGATGTGGTACTCCCGGCGCAGCAGCGCCTCGATCGCGACCCGGACGGCATGGCAGTCGCGGCCCTCGCCGACCAGCACGTGGGCGGACATCGCCGGCTGGCCGGAGGTGATCTCCCAGACGTGCAGGTCGTGCACCTCCACGACGTCGGGCAGCCCGGCCAGCCGCGAGCCCAGCGCGGGCGGGTCGATCCCGGCCGGGGCCGCCTCCAGGAAGATCCGTCCGGAGGCGCGGACGAGCCCGACCCCGGCCTTGACCATGAGCGCGACGACCACCAGGGTCGCGATCGGGTCGGCGCGGGTGAACCCGGTCGTCACCATGACCACGCCGGCGACCGCGGTCGCGATGAACGCGAACAGGTCGTTGAGGACGTGCTGGAACGCGCCCTCCACGTTGAGGCTGGACCGGTTGGCCCGGGACATCGCCCACGCCGCGACGAGGTTGACCGCGATCCCGGCCAGCGAGGTGACCAGCACCAGTCCGCCGGCCACGGCCGGAGGGTGGATGAGCCGCCGCACTGCCTCGATGCCGAGCCACGCGGCGAGGATGAGCAACGTGAGCCCGTTGGCCTGGGCGGAGAGGATCTCGGCACGCCTCAGCCCGAAGGTGAAGCCGCCCTTGGGCGGCCGCGCCGAGAGGCGCATCGCCACCAGGGCCAGCACGATCGCCCCGGCGTCGGTGAGCATGTGCGCGGCGTCCGAGAGCAGGGCCAGGGAGCGGGCCATCAGTCCGACGACGACCTCGCCGGCCATGAACACCGTGATGAGCGCGAGGGCCAGGCTCAGCCAGCGCCGGTCCGCGTCCGCCGTGACGCCGTGGCCGTGCCCCGCATGGCCGTCGTGGTCGTGCGTCTCGTGCATGCCGGCCGATCCCTCCCACCGTCCTCCGACTCATGCGCAGTTGCGCATATGTCAGAGGATACCGCCACCCGGCACCGGCAGGGCAAGCCCTCGGCCGGCGGCAGGTGGAGGTCCGCGTCAGTGTGCGACGGCGACCGCCGCCTCGACGGCCTCCGCCGGCAGGCGCCGCGGCCGGACCACCAGCCACAGCGCCAGCCCCGCGGCGGCCATGCCGCCGAAGACCACGATCGCCATCGCGACCGCGCCCACGCCGAGCACGCCGACCAGCGGCGCGGCGACCGCGCCCAGCCCGAACTGGACTGCCCCGAGCAGGGCGGCGGCCGTGCCGGCTGCCTCGCCGTGCCGGGACAGGGCGAGGGCCGGGGCATTGGGCATGGCGAGGCCGACCGCGGCGAGCACCGTCCAGAGCGGCACCAGCACGCCGGCCAGGCCGCCCGCCCCGGTCGCCGCGAGCAGCAGCAGTACCCCGCCCGCCGCGACCCCGGCCAGCAGCGCGCCGGAGAGGATCCGCTGCGGCGTCCACCGGCGCAGCAGCCACACGTTGAGCTGGGTGGCGCCGATCAGCCCGACCGCGCCGGCCGCGAAGACCAGGGCGAACTGCTGCTCGCTCATGCCGTAACCGTCCTGGAAGACGAAGCTCGAACCGCTCACGTACGCGATGAGCGCGACCATCGCCAGACCGGCGACGACGATCAGCCCCACGTAGACCCGGTCGGTGAACAGTCGTGCGTAGTCCCGCACGGTGCCGGCCGCGCCGCCGCTACGGCGCCGATGCTGCGGCAGCGTCTCGGGCAGCGCCAGCGCGGTCGCCGCCATGATCGCCAGGCCGGCGAGGGCGAGCACCACGAACACGCCGCGCCACTGCGTCAGGCGCAGCACCAGCCCGCCGATGGTCGGGGCGAGGATCGGCGCCACCCCGACCACGAGCATCAGCCGGGAGAACAGCCGGGCCGCGGCGAGCCCGCTGAACAGGTCCCGCACGACGGCCATCGCCACCACCGAGGCGGCCGCCGCGCCGAGGCCCTGCAGCATCCGCAGCGTGCCGAGCACGGCCAGGTTGGGGGCGAACACGCAGAGCACCGACGCCACCACGTGCACGCCGATGCCGGCCAGCAGCGGCAGCCGGCGTCCCAGCGCGTCCGAGAGCGGCCCGACCACCAGCTGCCCGAGCGCGAGGCCGGCAAGGGTGCCGGTCAGGGTGAGCTGGACGGCCGCGGCCGAGGCGTGCAGATCACTGGTGATCGTCGGCAGCGATGGCAAATACATGTCGATGGTGAGCGGCCCCAGCGCGGTGAGGAAGCCGAGCAGGAGCACGAGCCGGAACCGGCGCCCGGCGGGCAGCAGATCGCCGGGGTCCACCAGATCTCCGGGGATGCTGTCGTCGGACGGGGGCGTCTTTACGGTCTCGGCCACGACCATGAACAAGCCCTCGCGGCATCGGCTTCTTCCACCGTCCCCCGATTGGTAATCTTGCTCACTCTTCCGGCACTTTCGCGGGTGCCGAGGGCGATCAGCCTGATATGGCGGAGTCGTAGGCGACGCGTGCGTCGTCGATGTCGCCGATGTGCCGCTGGGCCCACGCTGTTACCGCTGCCATTACCGGGATCAGGCTCTCGCCGAGCTGCGTGAGCCGGTACTCGACGCGCGGCGGCACTGACGCGGTCGCTGACCTGGACACCAGGCCGTCGCGTTGCAGACCGCGCAGCGTTTGGGTGAGCATCTTCTGGCTGGCGCCCGCGACCGCACGCGCCAGTTCGCCGTGCCGGCGCGGTCCGTGCGCGAGTTCTTTGAGGATCAGGCTGACCCAGCGCTCACCCATTCGGTCCAGGACGCGGTGCGTCGGGCATGCGGCCATCGACGTCAGATACGCCGAGCGTGCGCCGGCTTGACGTTCATTCGTGCTGCTGGTTGCCATCCGATCCTCCCGGCACTTCAAGGTGCGTACTGCCGTCGAGACGGCTGCCAGCTTAGCGTCGGGGCATGAGTGTGATCGGAATTCTCGGCGCCGGCAACGTTGCCCGTGCGCTGGCCCCGGCGCTGTCCGCCGCCGGCCACGAGGTCGTCGTCGGTGGCCGCGATCGTCTGGAGTCCGCGGCCGCCTCGGCGGAGATCGTCGTCAACGCGTTGCCGGGTGCGGTGTCGGTGGAGGTACTCGAGAGGTTGCGCACGGCTTTGGCCGGCAAGGTGGTCGTAGACGTCGCCAACGCCGTAGAGCAGGGGCCGGGCGGCTTCGCGTCCCGCCTGCTCTACCGGAACCTCGCGGAAGAACTGCAACACACGCTCCCCGATGCCTTCGTGGTCAAGGCGCTGAACACCGTGGGGCCGGCGTCGCTGATGGCTGACCCGGCAAGCCTGGCCGTACCGCCGTCGACCTTCCTGTGCGGCGACGACGCGGATGCCAAGAAGACGGTGGCCGGGCTGCTCACAGACCTGGGCTGGGCACCGCAGCGGATCATCGACCTGGGCGGCGTGGCGAACGCCTGGTGGCCGGAGTCCTTCGTGCTCATGGTCCGACCGCTGATCGCTGCCCTGGGACCGGTCCCGCTCGCGCTGGCGATCGCGCATTGAGGCGTCGCGAGAAGACGTCCGGCCGTTCGTGCGGGCCGGGCGCACCGGTGATCGATTCCCTGGCCCGGACTGCGTAGCCTGATGCGGTGCTCCATGTCGCCGTGCCCGACGAGGGCCTCGTCACCCAGCTCGCCGACACCGGCGCCCGGCTCAGCGTCTGGACGATCGGGCAGCCGCCGCCGGCCACCCCGTTCGACCTGCTCGTGCTGCCCTACATGATGCCGGCCGACGAGCTGCGCCGGCTGCCCGCCGGTGTCGCAGCGGTGGTGCAGAGCCAGACCCTCGGCTACGACGGGGTGGCCGACCGGCTGCCACCCGGCTTCGTGTACTGCAACGCACCCGACGTCCACGAGGCGTCGACCGCCGAGCTGGCGCTCGGGTTGATCATCGCAGTCCGCCGCGGCTTTCCGGGATTCGGCGGCGCGCAGCTGGAGCACCGCTGGGCGCACCGCCGCCAGCCCGGCCTCGCCGGCTCGCGCGTGCTGCTGCTCGGCGTCGGCGGCGTCGGCGAGCAGCTTCGGATCCGGCTGGAGCCCTTCGAGGTCGACCTGGTCCGCGTGGCCCGGACCGCACGGCGGGACGCGCACGGCCAGGTCCACGCGATCGCCGAGCTGCCCGGGCTGCTGCCCACCGCCGACGTGGTCGTGGTGGCGGTACCGCTGACGGCCGAGACCCGCGGGCTGGTCTCGGACGGCTTCCTCGCCGCGATGCAGGACGGCGCGCTGCTCGTCAACGTCGCCCGGGGGCCGGTCGCCGACACCTCGGCGCTGGTCGCTCACGCGGCGCGGGGCCGCCTGCACATGGCGCTCGACGTCACCGACCCCGAGCCGCTGCCGCCGGACCACCCGCTGTGGTCCGCACCCAACGTGCTCATCACACCGCACGTCGGCGGGCACACCGACGCCATGGCGCCGCGCATGCGCCGCGTCATCCGCACCCAGATCGAGCGCCTCTCGGCCGGTCTGCGCCCGGCAAACATCGTGGTCGAGACCTGACACGCGGGCGGCCGCCGCTCAGCGTGCGCCGTCCCGGCTACCGAGCCCGGGCCGGTACCGCCCGGTGCTTGGCGATGTAGGCGTCGAAGTCCCAGGCCGGGCGGTCTGCGGTGCCGTCGAGGAACTCCCGGGCCGCCTTTCGCCCGTTCTGGAACAGCATGTTCTGGCTCGCCGCGTCGAGCTCGAAGTCGGTGGCCCGGACGTGGCCGGTGTCGACGAAGATGGTGCGGTCCACCGCGTCCTGGCTCTCGATGTGCATGCGGTCGTAGAACCCGGTCAGCGTCTTGAGCATGGCGATGCTCATGCTCGCGATCCCGGTGATCGGGTTGACGATGCCCTGCGCGGCGTCCTGGCGGGCGGACAGCTTGATCCCCAGCGTCGGCCAGCGGGGTCGATGGCCGGGCTCGGCGTCGAAGACGTCGATGGGGTAGTTCGACAGCATGCCGCCGTCGACGAGCCACGAGTCCTGCCCGTCGGTGGTTTGCCAGTGCTCCGGTGTGTAGAAGAAGGGGATCGACATGGAGGCGCGGACCGAGTCGACGATGAACTCGTCGTCCCGGGCCCGTTCCCGGCGGTAGTGCTCGAGGTCCCAGGGCAGCCGGCGCAGGCAGCCCTGGCTGATGTCGGAGGCCATGACCACGAGCCGATACCGGCGTTGCGGTGGGAGCGGCCGATCGGGGTCGGAGTACGGCAGGTCGCCGAACGTGCGCACGCCGGCGGCGTTGAGCTGCTCCGCCAGCCACGCACGCAGGTAGTTGCCGTGGAAGATCCCCTGGTCGAACACCAGGCCGAACGCCTTGCCGACCGCGAACCGCTCGGCCCAGTCGGCGTCCTGGAAGGCGCGGTAGTCCACCTTCCGCATGATCTGGGTCAGCCTCGTCGCGGGGATGTTCGCGGCGACGAGCGAGCCGACGACCGCGCCCGCCGAGGTGCCCGCCACACGTTTGAACTCGTATCCGCGCTCCTCGAGCACGCTGATCGCCCCGACCAGGGCGATGCCCTTCACGCCGCCACCCTCGAGCACGAGATCCGCATAAGGCATCGCGAACTCCTCTCTCCGGTCCAGACCGTTGCGTACCCGCCAACGACGTCCGGAAACGCCGGCGGCTCGAAGGCCCGCTACCGATCACACGGCAGGCTCCGTCCTTCAGGGCGGAGGTGAAGCCGTGTTCGTGGTCCCGCTGTCAGGCGGGCCGGTTCT
Source organism: Dactylosporangium sp. NPDC000555 (assembly GCF_040300025.1). NCBI lineage: Bacteria > Bacillati > Actinomycetota > Actinomycetes > Micromonosporales > Micromonosporaceae > Dactylosporangium > Dactylosporangium sp. NPDC000555. Next base: position 9,562 of record NZ_JBEPDB010000010.1, read on the forward strand.
GGTCTGCCGCGACAGCGGCGTGACAGGCCGGGATCTCCTGCCTTCAGGCGGGAGAGGACGTCAAAGGTCGTAGAGCAGCCGGCCCGTCAGCGGATCCTGGCCGTAGCGGTCGCACAGTTCCGCGAGCACGTCCTCGTGCGAGACGGCGACGTTCATGACCGTGTCGTTGCCGGCGTAGTAGACGACGATCGTGCCGTCGGCGCGGCGCACCAGGCCGCAGGAGAAGACGACGTTCGGCACGTGCACGTAGTCGGTGCCGCCGACGCGGCAGTCGTCCCGCGACGGGAACAGCACCGGGATGCTGGACATGCGCACCCGGCGGGGATCGTCGAGGTCGTGCAGCGCCACGCCGAGCACGTACGGGTTGCCGTCCATCGTCGTGCGCACGCCGTGGAAGACGTTGAGCCAGCCGTGCCGGGTGCGCACCGGCGGCGCGCCCGGCCCGATCTTGTCGGAGAAGGCGCTCGGGCCCGCGCCGGTCCGCATGATCGGCTCGTCGGCGATCTCCCACGGCCCGGTGCGGTAGTCCTCCGCGTAGCCGATGCGGATCTGGGTGTACGTGCCGCCCGTGTCGCCGGGGGCGACGTCGTTGGGCCGGAACAGGCCGGCGTACCGCCCGCCGATCCGCTCCGGGAACAGCACCACGTTGCGCATGTCGCGGTCGAGGATCGGCCCGTGCCTGGTGAACGCGGTGAAGTCGTCGGTCAGCGCGAGCGACACGCGCACCCGGTTGCGGATCCCGGCGTGGTAGGCGCTGTAGGTGACGGCGAACGTGTCCCCGACGGGGTTGATCCGGGCGTCCTCGACGCCGCCGGACTCGACCTCCGCGATGTCCCGCCAGTCCAGGCCGTCGGCGTAGAGGTCACCCTTGGTGGCGGGGGACAGCACCGGTCGCGGACGGACCGCCCAGCCGGAGACGCCGTCCTCGCTCGTGGCCAGGCCGAGGACGCTGATGCCGCAGCGCAGGTGCGAGCGGAACAGCAGCACGGTCCGGTCCGCCAGCACCGCCGCGCCGGCGTTGTGCACCGTCGTCACCTGCAGGTGCGGCTCCCGCCACACCTCGTTGACCCGGTGCGCGGTCAGGATCGGGTTGGCCGGATGCCGCAGGACCGGCGTGTTGAGCGACACCATGCCCGCCGTACCGTCGCCGAACTCCACCTCGCGTGTCAACACAGCGTTTACGGTCGCATCTCGGCCGCGGCCCGCGCGGCGTTATCGGGAACTGACGAAGGTTCCGGCGGCCGGATGGGTAGCTGAGAGGTGTACGGGACGACGCATATGAGGTTCAGGAGGTGCGTCATGTCCGAAGTATCCGACTACAGGGAGATTTCCGAACACCCGGACGTCGCCGAGATGCGTCAGCGGCTCGAACGGGTGACCGCCAGCGGCCAAGCGATCATGATCGACGGACTCGTCCTGCTGGCCGGCGCGTGGCTCGCCATTTCCCCGTGGGTCGTGCATTTCAACGCCACGGCGCCGAGCGTCACGGTCAACAACCTGATCCTGGGGATCATGATCGGTGTGATCGCGCTCGGCCTGACCTGGGCGCCGGCGCGGATGTACCGGCTGAGCTGGGCGATGGTGGCCGTTGGCATCTGGGTCGTCATCGTGCCGTTCGTGACCCGGGAGGTGCATGCCGGCCTCGTCTGGACCAACTCGGTCACCGGCGCCATAACCATCCTGCTCGGCCTCGCCGCCGTTGGGATGCTGTTGTCGAGCGGCCGGGTGGGCAACAGGACGGCGATGACGCATCAGCGGTGAGCGCGACGAAACTCCTTGGCGCCTGCTTGAGGGGGTGGGCGCCACCGATGTACGCGGCTCTGATCTTCTGAGAGGCTGACCCGCCGACAGCAATCACGGGGTGTGCGCTCCCGTCGACGGTACCCACGAACCGCCGAGAACACAGACCCGCCGAAATCACAGCATGCCGTCCGGGCCGGACGGTGGTCCTCGAGCCGAAGGCCGCGATCGGCGTCGCCACGGTCTGCGGGCACACGGTCCACGGCCAGGGAAGTGGCCTCCGCCCGGACGCGCGCGCCGTCCCGGCGGCGCGGTGTGCCGGGTGGTGCCGGGCGGCCGGGTGGGAGGCGGGTGCGGAGCCGGTGCGGGTGCCCGGCGCGGCTGCTGGTGCGCCGGCCGGCGCGGCGGCGTGGCGGTGCCGTCCGGGCCGTCCAGCGCGGCGCGCAGCCGGTCGAGCGCGGTGCGCAGCAGCCGGGACACCTGTGTGGCCGAGCGGCCGACCTGTTCGCCGATCTCCTCGTACGTGCGGTTGCCGTAGAAGCGCAGGACGACGACCCGCAGCTCCCGCCGGGGCAGGCGGCGCAGCTGCGCGCGGAGGGCTTCGCGATCGTCGACCGCTGCCGTCTCGTCGGTGTCGTCGGTCAGGGTGTCGGCGAGCGTGGGTCCGTCGTCCGGGCCGGCGGGTCCGTCGAGTGACAGCATGTGCTGCTCGTGCAGCGCGCGCAGGCTGCTCGTCACGTCGGATTCGCTGCATCGCACCGCGCCGGCCGTCTCGGCGGCGGTGGGATCGCGGCGCAGGCGCTGGGTCAACCCCTCGCGGGCGTCGGCCACCCGGGCGAGGACCTCGCCGTGGCGCCGGGGTGTGCGCATCGCCCAGCGGTTGTCCCGGATGTAGCGCTTCAGCGCACCCGTGAGGGTGGAGGTGGCGTACGCGGAGAACGGCACGCCGCGCCCGGGGTCGAACCGTCCGGCGGCCTCGACGAGGGTGAGCGCCGCGACCTGGCGGATGTCCTGGGCGCGCGGATCGCGACCATACCGCGCGGCGGCCTTCTCGGCGAGCCCCAGGTGCCGCTCGACGAGGCGATTGCGCAGGGCCGTGCGCCGTGTGGCGTCCGCAAGCCGCATCGCGGCGAACGCGGCACCGCACCCGGGGTCGCCGCACCGGCACCCAGGCCCGGTCGTGACCGTGCCTGCTTGCCGTTCGCGGACCGACGGGTTCACGATCCGTGATCCTTCCTACCGCCCTACCGGCCTGGCACCCGACAATTCGACCCTACCCCTTGTTGCACTGTGCAACCGTTGCACAGCTCCTCCCGGCGCTCACCCGCGGAAACGGTCCGCCGTCGGCTCGCATCCGTTCGGCACGGTGTCGTCAAGCCGTGGGTACCGGCCGCGCCTGGCGGGCGTCCGAATGGGTCGTGCTGGCGAACCAGATCCCACCGGCCATGGCGATCGCGGCGGCTACCTGGACCGCGAGCCGCGGCCCGTCGGTGGCTATGGTCTCGTGGAACGCCGTAACCCCGATCGCGATGCCGGCGGCCGGGTCGAGGATGGTGATCGCGGTGAGCGGGACGGCGATCCGTGAGCTCTGGAAGGCGTCCTGGTTGAGGACCACCGCGCCGATCCCGACGATGACGAGCGCATAGACCTCCCCGTGGGTGAACACCGCGAGCGGGTTCACCGCGATCTGTGCGGTCAATGCCTTGAGCAGCGAGGCGGCGATGCCGTACAGCAGCCCGGTCGCGACGCCAAGCAGTGCGGCGCGGGCGCCGTCCGTGGCGAACCGCGCGGCGATCAGGCACGCCGCCAGCGCCGGCCCGGCCCAGAGCGCGACGCTCAGCCAGCCCGCGACCGACGGTGCGTCCACGCCGGGCCCGGGCTGGGCGGCGAGCAGAAACGCGGCCAGGCCGGCCCCGCCGAGGGCCACCACGGCGAAGTCCCGTCCGTGGACGCGGCGCCGGTTGAGGGCGGCCGCCAGCGGTATGGCCAGGAACAGCCCGCTCACCAGCAGCGGCTCGACCAGGACGAGCGGTCCGAAGTGCAGCGCTACCGCCTGCAGGGCGGTACCGGCGGTCTCGGGGATCCAGCCCAGCAGCCACATGGGCCGGCGCATTAGCCGGAGGAGCAACCGGGGATCGAGCGGCGTCGCGCGCTTCTCCTGGGCGGCCGCGCGCTGCTCGAGCGCGGACGCGACGGCGAAGGCCGCGGCGGCGCCGATTCCCGCGAGTACCGCGGCGACATTCACGATCCGCGACTCCGGACGTCAGCGACGGCTCGTCGGGGCCGTCGAGGCGGACGCCGCCCGTTCGCCCGCGGCGACGCCCGCGATCACCGCCGCCGGATCGGAGCCGAACAGCGCCAGGCCGGCGTCGCGCTGGCGCCGGCCCCGCTCCCCGTCGAGGAGCTCGGCCAGCGCCGGTCCGAGCTCGGCACGGTCGCGCACCAGGGTTGCCACCCCGGCCTCGGCCATGGTGGCCGCGCTGGCCTTGCCGTGCCCGGGTATAGGCCGGTACGTGAGGACCGGAAGCCCGCACGCCATGGCCTCCAGCGCGGTGAGCCCGCCGCCGTTCTCCACGAGGACATCGGCGGCCCGCAACAGCTCCGGCATGTCCGGCACCCAGCCGAAGACGTGGCCGGCGCCGCGACGACTGAGCCGGCGGTACAGCGCCCCGTTGCGCCCGCAGACCGTGACCGGCGTCGCCACGCCCGTGGCCTCGATCTCGGCCGCCGCCGCGCCCACCTCGCCGACGCCCCACGCGCCGGCGACGAGCAGCGCCAGCCGGTCGTGCGGCGGCAGGCCGAGGCGTTCGCGTGCCTCCCGCTTCGCCTGCGCCGAGGCGGGCCGGCACCGGGACGACACCAGCCGCCCGGCCACCCGTACGTCGGCGGCGCCGTACGCGACGGCCTGGGCCCCGCTGATGGCGTGCGCCGCGCAGTGCAGGTCGACGCCGGGGGCGACCCAGGTGGGGTGGACGGCGAAGTCGGTCAGGTAGGTGATCACCGGCGCGCCGAGGTGCCCGTCGCGGCGCAGCGGGCCGAGCAGTTGGCTGGCGATCGGGTAGGTCGACACGACGGCGCTTGCGTCGGCGGGCAGGGCCCGGCGCATGCGCGGCCGCACCGGGCGCAACAGGGCTCGGGTGATCGGACCCGCGCCCCGGAACCGGCAGCTGATCGCGAACAGCGCGTCGTAGATCCAGGGCAGCCGCAGCAACATGCCACGGTAGGTGCCGCGCAGCAGCCGCCCGGTCCGCCACGGGAAGACGTCGGTGACATCCAGGCAGTCGACCCGGAAGCCGCGGCCGCGCAGCCGGTCCGCCAGTTCGCGGGTGGTGCCGTCATGCCCGGCACCGACACTGGCTGAGACCACCACGACGCGGCGGCTCGGGCCGGCGCCGCCCGGGTCGACATCGGCAGGTTCATCGGCAATGGACACGCAAAGCGCTCTACCGCAGCCGCCGTCGTTGTAACCTGCGATCGGGTGGGTGGCGCAGTCCGCCGGGGACGGGGTGCTGATGCGGATCGCGGACCGGGTCGCGCTGATCACCGGCGCCTCGTCCGGTATCGGCCGGGCCACGGCACTGCGGCTGGCCGGCGCGGGCGCGCGGCTGGTCCTGCACGGGCGGGACCGGCAGCGGCTGTCGGCGCTGGCCGAGCGCACGGGCGGGTTCGCGGTGGCGGGCGATCTCGCCGAGCCGGACGGGGTGAGCCGCCTGGTGGCGGAGGCCGAGCGGCTCGCCGGCGGCGTCGACATCGTCGTCAACAACGCCGGGGTGGGCTGGGCCGGGTCGTTCGGGGCGATGGAGCCGGCCGACATCGAGCGGCTGGTCGCGGTCAACCTGGTCGCCCCGATGCGGCTCACCAGGGCGCTACTGCCGGCGATGAGCGCCCGCGGGGACGGATACGTGCTGTTCGTGACGTCGATCGCCGGCCGGCTCGGCGTGGCCGGCGAGGCGGTCTACGCGGCGACGAAGGCCGGCCTCGACGGTTTCGCCGAGAGCCTCCGGCTGGAGGTGCGCGGCTCGGGGGTGCGGGTCGGCGTGTTCGTGCCCGGCGTCGTCGAGACCGAGTTCTTCCAGCGCCGCGGGCGGCCGTACGAGCGCAGCAGCCCCCGGCCGCTGGGCGTGGACCGGGTCGCGGACCGGCTGGTCGAGACGATCACGTCCGGCGGCGCCGAGCGCTACACACCCGGCTGGCTGCGACTGCCGGTCGCGGTCCGCGGGGTCGCCCCGGGACTGTACCGGCGGCTGGCCGCCCGGTTCGGCTGACGCTATCCGGCTGCGCGGCCAGGATTGCGCAGGGCGCGCAGCGACTCCTTCAGCGACGCCATCGTCGCCAGCACGGCCGTGGGCTCGTAGCCGCAGTGGGCCATGCAGTTGGCGCACCGTGGGTCGCGGCCACGGCCGTAGCGCTCCCAGTCGGTGGTCTCGATCAGCTCCCGGTAGGTGCTGACGTATCCGTCGGCCATCAGGTAGCAGGGGCGCTGCCAGCCGAACAGCGAGTACGACGGCACGGCCCAGGCCGTACACGGGAAGTCGATCCTGCCCTCGAGGAAGTCGAGGAACAGGGGCGAGTGACTGAGGCGCCAGCGCCTTCGCCGGCCGTCGGCGAAGGCCTTGCGGAACAGTTCCCGGGTCTGCTCGACGCCGAGGAAGTGCTCCTGGTCGGGTGCCTTCTCGTAGGCGTACGCCGGGGAGAGCATCATCTCGTCGACCCGGAGCTCGTCGTTGAGGTGGTCGAGGACGTCGATGACGGTCTGCGGGGTATCGGTGTTGAAGAACGTCGTGTTGGTTGTGACGCGGAAGCCGCGCCGTTGCGCGTCGCGCACGGCGGCCACGGCCTGGTCGAACACGCCCTCCTTGCATACCGACGCGTCGTGGCGCTCCCGGAGGCCGTCGATGTGGACGGTGAATGCGAGGTACCGCGACGGCCGGAACTTGTCGATCTTCTTCGGCAGCAGCATGGCGTTGGTGCACAGGAACACGTACTTCTTGCGCTTCACCAGTTCGGCGGCGAGGGTGTCGATCTGCGGATGCATGAGCGGCTCGCCGCCGGCGATGGAGACCATCGGCGCGCCGCACTCGTCGATCGCGGCGAGTGCCTGCTCGACGGGCATACGACGCTTGAGGACGTCGGCCGGGTGGTCGATCTTGCCGCAGCCGGCGCATTTGAGGTTGCAGGCGAACAGCGGCTCCAGTTCGACCAGCAGCGGAAACTTCTCGCGGCGGCGCACCTTCTGCTCGACGAGGTATCGGCCTATTCGCAGCCGTTGCCGCAGAGGGATGCTCATAATCGTACCTCCTTGGGCAGCATGAATCGGACGTCTTCGCGCACGGCGGTGTGCTCCTCGACCGTGCGTGCACCGAGCCCGGACAGCGCCCCGACCACCTCGTCGACGAGGGCGGGCGGCGCCGAGGCACCCGCGGACACGCCGACCGTGCGGGCGCCCGCGAGCCATCGCAGGTCGATGCCGGCCGCGCCGTCGACGAGCCGCGCGGGCGTCCCCGCCCGTTCGGCGACCTCGACCAGGCGGCGGGAGTTCGACGAGTTGGCGGAGCCGACGACGATCATCGTGTCGCAGGCGGCCGCCACCTCGTGCACCGCGCGCTGCCGGTTGGTCGTGGCGTAGCAGATGTCGTCGGACGGCGGGGCGGCCAGGTCGGGGAAGCGGTCCCGCAGCACCGTGAGGATGTCGGTGACGTCGTCCACCGCCAGGGTCGTCTGGACCAGGTAGGACACCCGCCGCGGGTCGTCGACCCGCACCTGTTCGGCGTCCCGGACGTCCTGCACGAGCCGGATCCGGCCGGGTGCCTCGCCGACGACGCCGTCGGTCTCCTCGTGGCCGGCGTGCCCGATGAGCAGGATGGTGTCGCCGTGGTCGGAGAACCGGCGGGCCTCGGCGTGCACCTTCGTGACGAGCGGGCAGGTGGCGTCTATTGTGGACAGTTCTCGCGCGGCGGCGGCCGAGCGGACCGTGGGGGAGACGCCGTGGGCGGAGAACACGGCCACCGCCCCTTGCGGGATGTCCTCGACGTCGTCGACGAAGACCGCGCCCCGCGCGGAAAGATCGGCGACCACGTGCGTGTTGTGCACGATCTGCTTGCGGACGTACACCGGCGGGCCGTGCAGCTCGAGGGCGCGCTCCACGACGAGGATCGCGCGCTCCACCCCGGCGCAGAACGAGCGGGGAGCGGCGAGGACGACCCGGCGCACGGTGGTGGCGGCCGCCCACTCGTGCAGCCCGGCCGCCACGGCCGGCAGGGTCGCCAGCGCCGTGCGCATCTGGCTCAGGGTGCCCGGCTGGAAGAGCGCACCGGTGTCGGCGACGACCCGCACGCAGGCGGCGGGCCGTCCGGCCGGGCCGGCACTGCCGCCCAGCAGCCAGGCCGACTCCAGGTCCACGGTCAGCGCGCCGGTGGCCGCGAGGCGGTCACGCGTCGGCCCGTGGGCCAGCCGCTCGGTGCTGACCACCGGACCGGTCCGGACGGTGAGCCCCTGCCGGCGCAGCGCGCTCGCGACCATGGCGGCCGCGGGGAGCGTGATCGTGGCGGGCCGGGGCTCGGCGACCGACGGGTCGGCGCGGACCTCGGTGGCCACGACGACGTCGCCAGGGTTCAGGGCCGCGTCCAGCCCGCCGCCGATGCCGGCCACGGCGAGCGCGCCGGCGTCCTGCACGACGGCCCAGCCGGCGGCGCGTTCGGACCGGCTGCGCCCGGCACCGGTGTGCAGGACGGCGTCGGCCGGATCGTGCCCGCCGGCAAGCACGGCGCGGCGCAGCGCCGCCGCCTCTGTGCGCATCGGTGCGCAGAGCACCCAGTCCCCGTCCGCTCGTCGCGATGCCGGCGTCCTCATCGGTCCTCCCGCGCGGTGTCCCGCAGGATGCGGCCGAGCGCGCTGATCGGGAACACCAGCCGGTACAGGTGATAGTTGATGTAGAAGTCGCCCGGGAAGCCGGTGCCGGTGTACTGCGGTTCGTCCCAGCCGCCGTCGGGGCGCTGCGTGCGGACCAGCCACGCCAACGCCTCTCGCGCCACCGGCGTTCGATGCTCACCGGCGGCGTGCAGCGCGAGCAGGGCCCAGGCGGTCTGCGACGCGGTCGACACCCCGTGCCCGCGCAGGGCCGCGTCGGCGTAGGAGCGCAGGTCCTCGCCCCAGCCGCCGTCGCCGTTCTGGTGGCGCAGCAGCCAGTTCACGGCGCGCCGGATGATCGGGTGGTCCGCCGGGACGCCGGCGGCGACCAGGGCGGGCACGACGCAGCCGGTGCCGTACACGTGGTTGGCGCCCCACCGGCCGAACCAGGATCCGTCCGGCTCCTGCGCCCGCAGCAGCCACCGCACGCCCCGGCTGACGGCGACCGAGTCCGTCAGGCCCCGGTCGCACAGTGCCTCCACGATGTGGGCGGTGACGTCGGCGCTGGGCGGGTCGATGACCTCGCCGAAGTCGCAGAACGGCAGGTCGGCGACGAGCGCGCGGTCGTTGTCGGCGTCGAAGGCGCCCCAGCCGCCGTCGCGGGACTGCATGCCGATCAGCCAGCGGGTGGCCCGGTGCAGCGACGGGTCGTGGCGCAGCGGGGTACGCCGCAACGCGAGGAGCACCTCGGCGGTGTCGTCGGTGTCGGGGTAGCCGTCGTTGTCGAACTCGAACGCCCATCCGCCCGGCGGGACGCCCGCACGGCGGACGGCCCAGTCGCCACGAGCGGTGATCTCCTGCCCGACCAGCCAGTCCCCGGCGCGCACGAGCGCGGGATCGTCGGCCGGGAGCCCGGCGTCGGCTAGCGCCGTGACCGCGAGCGCGGTGTCCCATACCGGCGACTGGCACGCCTCCAGCCGGCGGATCGTCCCGTCGGGCGTCTCCTCCCGCACGGTGAAGCGCTCCAGCCCGTCGAGCCCGGCCCGCAGCACCGGATGCGTGAGCGGATACCCGAGCAGGTGCAGGGCGATCAGCGAGTACACCCACGGCGGCTGGATGCCGCCCCACGAACCGTCGGCCTCCTGCCGGGCCACGATCCACTCGGCGGCGCGGCGCAGCGCATGGCGGCGCAGCGGGCGGGCGGCGACGCGTTCGTAGCCGCGCGCGGCCAGGTCGAGGCGGTGCAGCCAGCCGGCACGGCGAGACAGCGGCGGCGGTGGCGCCGGCGGCAGCCCGGTGCGCAGCTCGGACAGCGAGAAACCCAGCGAACGCACGGGCCGCGTCGCCCGCACGATCGCCAGCGGCACGATGGTCTGCCTCGCCCAGCACGCGAAGTCGTACACGTTGAACGGCATCCAGGCGGGCAGCAGCACGAGCTCGGGCGGGATGGCGGGCAGGCGCTGCCACGGCCATTCGCCGAACAGCGCGAGCCAGATCCGGGTGAACACCCGGCTGCGCTCGATGCCGCCGCAGCCCCGGACGAACCTCGCGGCCGCCGCCATGTGCGGCGCGTCGGGGGCGTCGCCGGCCAGGCGCAGGGCCGCGTACGCCTCGATGGTGGTGGACAGGTCGCCCGGCCCGCCATGATACGTCGCCCAGGTGCCGTCGTCGCGCTGCCGCGAGCGGATCCAGCGGGCCGTCTGCGCGGTCAGCGGTTCGTCCGAGATGCCGAGGAACCGGCGCAGCAGCAGGTCCTCGGCCTCCATCGTCACGTTGGTCTCCAGCTCGCCCTTCCACCAGCCGGCCGCGTCCTGCAGCTCGAGCAGCCGTGCCGTCGCCCGGTCCAGGCCGGCCCGGGCCCGGTCGAGGATCCCGTCGGCGTCGGTCGTCGGCGCGAGCAGTCGCGTCATCAGTGATCACGTCCCGTCACGAGGCGGGCGAGGTCGAACAGGTCGTCGTACACGCCCGCGGGCAGCTCGAGCGCGGCGAGCTCGTCGAGGGCCCGGGTCAGATGACGATCGGCCTCGCCCCGGACCCAGTCCCGCGACCCGGACTCCTCCAGAAGCCGGCCGGCGACCACGAGGTCGGCCTCGTCCCGTTCGCCCGCGGACGCGTACAGCGCCCGGAACGCCTCGCCGGCGGCGGTGCCCGAGGTGAGCGCGTGCACGATCGGCACGGACTTCTTGCGCGCCCGTAGATCGGAGCCCACCGGCTTGCCGGTGCGCCCGGGCTCGCCCCAGATGCCCAGCTGGTCGTCGACGAGCTGGAAGCTCATCCCGAGGTGCTCGCCGAAGCGCGACAGGCCCCGGGTCACGGCCGCGGGGGCGCCGCACAGCAGCGCTCCCAGCGCGCAGGCGCAGGACATCAGCGCCGCGGTCTTGTCGGCGCTCATCGCGAGGCACTCGTCGAGGCTGACGTCATCGCGGCGCTCGAAGTCCAGGTCGGCGGCCTGCCCGGCGATGAGCCGGTGCACGTCCGTGGACAGTCGCCGGGCCGCCTTGGCGCCGCCCGGCCGGGACTCGTCGGCGAGCGCGTCATGGGCCAGCAGCATCAGGGCGTCGCCGGCGAGGATCGCGGCGGCCGGGCCGAAGACCGCCCAGGCGGTGGGGCGGTGCCGGCGCAGCGCGTCCTGGTCCATGACGTCGTCGTGCAGCAACGAGAAGTTGTGGGCGAGCTCGACGGCGACGGCGGCGGCGACACCCCGTTCGGGTGGTTGCCCGCAGGCGCGGGCCGACAGCAGGGCCAGGGCCGGGCGGATGCCCTTGCCGCCGCCGGCGGTCGGTGCGCCGTCTGCGTCGCAGTAGCCCAGGTGATAGGCGGCGACCCGCCGGTTGCGCGGGTCGAGGCGGCCGAGGAGGTCTCGGATCCGGGGCGCGACGAGCGTCGGTACCTGATCGAGGCAGGCGACGGGTGCGATGGTCAACGTGTGCCCTCCAGGTTTCGGGTCGGGGATGCCGGCAGACCTCGCAAGTGGGCGAGCACGACGTCGGCGGCGCGGTGACCGCTGCGGACGGCGCCCTCCATCGTGTCCGGCCACCCCGTGTCGGTCCACGCGCCGGCCAGCACGAGGCCGGGCAGGCGGGTCGCCGCACCGGGTCGCAGCCTGCGGGTACCGGGAGCCTGCCGGAACGTGGCATGCGGCTCACGGGTGACGAAGGCCTCCAGCAGGGCCGCGGACCGAGCCGCGGGGAACAGCTCGGCGATGGCGGCGGCGTGCGTGCGGACCAGCCGCCTGGCGGGAATCGCGATGGCGTCGTCCGCGGCGGAGACGGAACTCACCAGGTACTGCCCGTCGCGCATGGAAGGCGGGGTGCGGTCGAAGATCCATTGCACGGGCGAGTCGACCGCGGCGGCGAACGGCAGCCGGGTGACGGTCGAGTCGTATCGCAGGTGCACGTTGACGATCGGGGCGCTGTCCAGCAGGTGCCAGCTGTCCCGGCCGTCGCACGCCGCGGCCGGCACCAGCCGCGGGGCGGCCGGATGCGGGACGGCCAGGACGACCGCGTCTGCGGCGAGCTCCTCCCGGGCCGAGCGACCGCCGGCGCCGCCGACCGTGACCCGGAAACCGGAGGTGTCCGGGTGGACCCGCTCGACCCTGCTCCCGGTGGCCACCCGCACGCCGAGCCGCGTCAGCAGCCGGAGGGCGGCACGGCCGTGCAGATCGGACAGCGGTACCAGCGGACGCCCGATGTCACCGGCGTCGGCCCGCTCCAGCAGCCCGGTGCGGAAGACCCGCGCCGCGAGGGCGAGCGACGCGCGCTGCGCCGGCGCGTTCAACGCGGCAACGGTGATCAGATCCCACAGCCGTCGCACGGCCCGCGGGCCCTGGCCGTGGGCGGCAAGCCAGTCGCCGAAGGCGCGCCGGTCGTTGGCGGGGTCGTCGGGGTCCACGCCGCGCAGCACGTTGGCGGCGCCGATCGCGCGCAGCCGCTCGCGGACGCTCAGCAGCGGATACCGCGCCAGCGCCGGAAGCAGGTGGGCCGGGGCGGGCAGCCGGCGGGCACGCCGCAGGACGTGCGGCGGGCGCCCGGGACGCAGTACCGGCACCGAGAAGCGCGGTTGCAGCTGCGTCAGGCCGCCGGTGCCGAGCCGGTCGAGCAGGGCCCGGTAGCGCTCATAGCAACGCAGGAACACGTGCTGCCCGGTGTCCACGACGAGGTTGCCGTGCTCGAACGAGTACGTCGCCCCGCCGAGCTCGCTACGCCGCTCCAGCAGCGCCACCCGAGCCCCGGCATCGACGAGGCTGATCGCGGCGGCGATGCCGGCGAGCCCACCGCCGACGACGCACACGTCGTAGCCGGCGCCGGGCGCCGTCACGCCGTCCGCCTGACGAGTGCGCGCGCGGCGACCGTCGCCTTCTCCGACGACGGCAGGGAGATCCGCGTCCGCGTGACGGCCATCGGGTCACGCACGATGCGGGCCAGCAGCCGGTGGTAGATGCCGGCCATGGCGGCGGTGCAGGCGGCGCTGCGCGCATCCAGCATCGGCAGCAGCCGCAGGCCGGTCTCGTACCACCCCTCGGCGCGCTCGGCCTCGAAGCGTACGAGGGCGGCGAAGCGGTCCGACGGGTCGGCGAAGCCGTCGCCGTCGAACTCCAGGTTGCAGCCGAAGCGGTCGAGATCGTCCTTGGGCAGGTACACCCGTCCGTTGCCGCGATCCTCCCGCAGGTCACGCAGGATGTTGGTCATCTGCAGCGCGATACCCAGCGCGTCGGCCCGTTCGGCGGCCAGTCCCGGCGCGCCGGTGCCGAACACGCCCAGCGACAGGCGCCCGACCGAGCCGGCCACGCAGCGGCAGTACCACAGCAGGTCGTCGAACGTGGCATAGGTGGTGCCACGCACGTCGGCGGCGCAGCCGTCGATCAGCTCCTCGAACGCCTCCAGCGGGATGGGCAGCCGGCCCGCGGCGTCGTGCAACGCCAGCAGCACCGGGTCGTCGGGGGCGGTGCCCGGCAGCCGGCGCAGCGACTCGCGGACCTCGTCGAGCCGGGCCAACTTCTCGTCGGGGGGCAAGCCACCGTCGCCGATGTCGTCGATCCGGCGGGCGGTGGCGTACACCGCGGACAGCGCGCGCCGTTTGTCCCTCGGCAGCAGCCTGATGCCGTAGGAGAAGTTGCGCGCCTCCCGCCGGGTGATCTCCTCGCACCGCCGGTATGCCGCGTCGACGGTGATGGCAGCGCTCACCCGACGCTCCTGACCATCAAAGCCAGCCAGGACGTCGCGATGTCCCGCCTGCGGGGGCGTGGCGGCCCGGGCAGCGGGTCGTAGCCGCTGCGCTGCAGCGCCCTCAGCGTCGCATATCCACCGGCCAGATACCCGGCGACCGCCGCGCGCGCCCAGCCGTGCAGCGCCGCGATCAGCGGTGCCCCGCCGTCCAGCCGGTCCCGCGCGCGGCCGGCCTCGAAGCGCACGAGCGCGCGCAGCGCGCCGCTCGCGGTCGCCGCGGCCAGGTCACTGTCGCGCACCCCGAACCGGTCGAGGTCGGCCCCGGGCAGGTAGACGCGGCCGCGGCGGTGGTCCTCGGCGACGTCCTGGAGGTGCTCGATGATCTGCAGCGCGGTACAGATGCGGTCCGACAGCGCGATCCGCGTCGGGTCGGCCTGACCGAACACGTGCAGGACGAGCTCGCCGACGGGATCGGCCGACAGTGAGCAGTAGCCCACGAGCTCCTCGAAGGTGGTGTAGCGGGTGACGATCTGGTCGACGCGGTTGGCCTCGATCAGGCGCAGCAGCGGCCCGGCGGGAAGCCGGCACGCCGCCACCGTGGGCGCGAGCGCGCACAGCACCGGATGCTCGATCCGGTGCCCGTCGAAGAGCCGGTGGACCTCCGCCTCGAAGGCGTCCAGCCGCGCCGTCCGGTCGGCCGCCGTCGCTCCCGGCAGCGGCTCGTCGCCCAGGTCGTCGACGAACCGGGCGTAGCGGTACAGCGCGTGCAGGTGCCGGCGGGTGGTTCTGGGAAGGATCCGCAATGCCACCGGGAAGTTCTCGTCGCCGGCGCGCTTCTGCGCGCGTACGCCCGCACCGGCCGCCATCGCCGACTCCGTCGTCACCATGGGGGCGCCGCTACCCCGGATCGTGCGCTCGTAACAGGGTGATCGGCGTCGCGGCGGGCCGGTCACGGCAGGTGGTCGCTGATCCGGGCGAGGCGCAGCCCCTGCCGCTCGCAGTCGCCGGCGATCCCCGTCAGCGCGCCGAGGGCCGACCGCCAGGCGCCGGGGGCCGCCGCGCAGTCGCTGTCGTGCAGCAGCAGGGTGGCGCCGCCGCGGATGCCCCCGGACCGCAGCTGCGCGAGCACCGTGTCCGGGGTGGCGCCGGCCTCCCAGTCGCGCCCCCACGCGCTCCAGAGCACCGGGCGCAGGCCGAGCCTGGCCGCGGCGAGCAGGCTTCCCGCGGAGAGGATGCCGTACGGGGGACGGAACCAGATGGGCGGGACCCCGCAGGTGGCGAGGAGCAGATCGGCCGTCCGTGCCAGCTCGTCGTGGACGAGGGCGGGCCTCATGCGCAGATGATCGCGGTGCGTCCAGCCGTGCACGCCGATCTCGTGCCCGTCCTCGCGGATGCGCCGCAGCAGGTCGGGTGCCCTCGCCGCCATGCCACCGAGCACGAAGAAGGTCGCGGGGACGCGCAGCCGCGCGAGCGCTCGCAGGAAGGCCGGCGTGGAGCCGGGATCCGGGCCGTCGTCCAGGGTGAGGGCGACCGTGCCCGGCCGCCCGACGCCGCTGAGCGCCCGCAGGTGCCGGCGGACCGGGGCCAGCGCCGTCAGCGCGGGGCCCGCGTGCAGGCCGACGACGGCCGCGGACAGGCCCGTGGCCAGCAGCCAATTCCTCACGTCGCTGCGTTCCCCGGCCTGCGGCACCAAAACCAGGGGACCGTAGCGGATTCCGGTGGCTCACGCCGGCAGCGCCGATACGCTCGGGCGACATGACCAGCCTCACGAACCGCCGGCCCGGGCTCGCCCGCGGCGTCCGTCTCGAGTGGGACCCGGTGCGGGCCGGGCATGCGCTGTTGTACCCGGAGGGCGTGTTGCTGCTCGATCCGGTCGCGGCGGACGTGGTGCGGGCGTGCGACGGCCGGCGCGACCTGGCCGGCATCGTCGAGCTGCTGGCGCGGGAGTACGCGGGCGTCGACGCCGGCGATGTCGAGCGGCTGCTGGCCGACCTGAGCGACAGGAGGCTGCTGACCGACGGCCGCACCGGATCGGCCGGACCCGCCGAACGTTCTGGTGAAGTCCAGGCGGGCGCCGCCGGGGCAACCGGCTGGCCGGGCGAGCATCCGCGCCCGACCGGGCTGCTCGCCGAGCTGACCTACCGGTGCCCGCTGCAGTGCGCGTACTGCTCGAATCCGGTGGAGCTCGCGGCGTACCGCGACGAGCTCGGCACGGCGCAGTGGTGCGACGTGCTGGATCAGGCGCGCGCCGCGGGCGTCCTGCAGGTGCACCTCTCCGGCGGCGAGCCGCTGCTGCGCCGGGATCTGCCGGAGCTCGTCGGGCACGCGAGCCGGCTCGGCATGTACACCAACCTCGTCACCAGCGGCATCCCGCTGGACGCCGACCGCCTGGCGGCGCTGCTGGCGGCGGGCCTCGACCACCTGCAGCTGTCGGTTCAGGACGCGCGGCGGGCCGAGGCCGACCGGGTCGCCGGCGGCCGGTTCCACGACCGCAAGCTCGCCGCGGCCGGGCTGATCCGCGCGTCGGGGATCCCGTTGACGGTCAACGTGGTCCTGCACGCCGGCAACGTGGCCAGGCTGGAGGAGATCGCCGAGCTGGCGGTGGCGCTCGGCGCCGACCGGCTGGAGCTCGCCCACACGCAGTTCTACGGCTGGGGGCTGCGCAACCGGGCGGCGCTCATGCCGACCCGGGCCCAGGTGGACGCCGCGGCCGAGGCGGCCGCCGAGGTGCACCGCCGCCACGGCGAGCGGGTCGAGATCGTGTACGTGCGGCCCGACTACCACACCGGCACGCCGAAGCCGTGCATGCAGGGCTGGGGCGCCCGGCAGCTCGTCGTGACACCCAACGGCGACGCGCTGCCGTGCCTCGCCGCCGGGCAGCTGCCGGGCCTGGAGGTGCCGTCGGTCCGCACCGCCCCGCTCGCCGCGATCTGGCGGGACTCGGCGATGTTCAACGCCTTCCGCGGTACCGCATGGATGCCCGAGCCGTGCCGTGGCTGCGCCCTGCGCGACATCGACTTCGGCGGCTGCCGCTGCCAGGCCTTCCAGCTCACCGGCGACGCGTCGGCGACCGACCCGGCCTGCCGCTGGTCCCCGCACCACGACACGGTCGTCGCCGCCATCGCCGGCGGGAGTCGCCCAGCACCGATCCCGCGGCGAGCGCGGTGAGGATCCGTCCCGATGGCGATGTGCACGGCCCCGATCGCCTGCGGGCCAACGGATCCATGGACCGCCGGGGCCGCTGATCCGAGGCCGTGACGGTCACCCTCGGGTGATAGGTTCCTGAGCCAGCCGCTGGTCGAAGCGGCGAGCCCGCTCGGCGGGTCATGCGGGAACACGAGGTAGCCGCAGCCGGAGTGCGTGGGAGTCACCCGCACGTTTCCTGGTCGGCGACCGAAGCCGAAGGAGATCATGAGAAAACCAGCTGTTAAAGTCGGGGTAGTGTGCACCGCACTGATCGCGGTTCTGTTCGCGGCCACGCATCATTCGGGCCGGTCGGCCAAGCCGGTGCAGTCGGCATCGTCCCCGCGCGACGGGGTCGGCCTGCACGTCAGCGGCAGGGACATCGTCGAGGCCAACGGCAACAGCTTCGTCATGCGCGGCGTCAGTCACGGCTACGCCTGGCACAAGGACCGGAGCGCGGCGTTCGCCGACGTCAAGAAGCTGGGTGCCAACTCCCTGCGCGTGGTGCTGACGGCCGACGTCGGGGCCGGCGAGGTGGCCGACATCATCTCGAAGTGCAAGCAGAACCGGCTCATCTGTGTCCTCGAGTACCACGACACCACGGGGTACGGCGACAGCGGCGGCGGCAACAGCACGCTGGACCACGCCGCCGACTACTGGGTCGGGCTGACGGACGTGCTTGCCGGCCAGGAGAACTTCGTCGTCGTCAACATCGGCAATGAGCCGTACGGCAACACCGGCGCCTCGGGCTGGGGCGGCGCGACGAGCGCGGCGATCAGGAAGCTGCGCACCGCCGGCCTGCGCCATCTGATCATGGTCGACGGGCCGAACTGGGGACAGGACTGGTCGGGCATCATGCGCCGCGACGCCGCGTCGGTGTTCGACAGCGACCCGCAGCGCAATACCGTCTTCTCCGTCCACATGTACGGCGTGTACGACACCGCCGCGAAGGTCACCGACTACTACGACGCCTTCCAGAGCATCGGGCTGCCGCTGGTGGTCGGCGAGTTCGGCTGGAAGCACTCCGACGGTGGCGTGGCCGAGGACACCATCATCAACGAGGCACAGTCCCGCGGGATCGGATACCTGGGCTGGTCGTGGAGCGGCAACAGCGGCGGCGTCGAGTACCTCGACCTGGCCGACCGCTTCGACCCCGCCCGGCTGACCTCATGGGGCCGGCGCCTCTTCCACGGCGCGAACGGCATCGCGGAGACCTCGAAGGAGGCCACCGTCTACGCTGACCCAGGCCGCGTTCATGACGGTTCATGAGGGTTTCATGATGGCTTCGCGATGACGAGGAACTTGTTCTCGGCGCGCCGGGCGAACCTCACGAACCCGCGCAGCCCGGGGAGGCTCTCCATCAGCCCGAAGAACGGGATCAGCAGGATCACGGCCACGGACTCCCACCACTTACGCCGGTCGTCGCTGGACACTCCGGCATTGACCCGCAGGCCCTCCCAGTACATCCAGATCGTGTAGGCCATGTTCAGCGCCCAGATCGGGATGATGACGAGCGTCACCGGAGACGTGTTGGGATCGGCGAGCAGAATGGCGATCAGCAGAACGACCCCGACGTTCTGGATCGGGCCGAGGACCCACGCCATCACCGAATATCCGAGCAGCACCCGGTTTCGCAGCTGCAGCGACCGGTTGAAGATCAGGGCCGCCAGGCCCCAGGACCACCGCTCGCGCTGCCGGAAGAAGTCGCCGAGGGTGGCGGGTGATGCGCCGTAGCACCGCCCGCCGAACCAGGCGCTGCGGCCCCGGTGGCGAGCACTGAAGATGAGTGCGAACTGGGCGTCCTCGACCAGGCTCTGCGGGCCGAAGTCCCAGCCGATGGTCGCCTCGATCGAGGCCCGCACGAGCAGGAGCTCACCGTGCACGCCGGCGCGCGGTGTGCCACTGCCGGTCCAGGCCGAGAAGCGCCCCACGTCCTCGGCCGGCCGGACGGCGTCCGCCAGCCAGATGAGCCGGTTTACGGCGTATTCACGCGGGTACGTCAGAATGCCCTGAGCCAGGTGCTTTGCGTCGCGGCCGGCCAGAAACTGCTCCTCGATGAACCGGGCCATGGCCAGGGCGGTGTCGGGGCCCACGCCGGTGTCGTCGTCCATGTGCAGCACCCACACGTCGTCGCGGGCCTCGTGTTCGCGGATCCGCAGTTCGTGCGCGTAGTGACTGGCGCGCGCCTTGAACCTCGTCCCGTTGGCGGTGCGGTACCCCCCCGGTACGGTGACGAGCCGTACCAGCTCGCTCCCGTCGGCGAGGTCGGCGATCACCTCCCTCGCCTCGCAGCCCTCGTCGATGACGATGTCGATCCTGAGCCTGGGAAAACACCTGGGCAGATGGGCGATGTAGGACCGCACCGAGCGCTCGAGCGCGGGGTAGGTGTCGTACCGGCCGATGGTGGGGACGACGACGATCAGGAAGTCGTCGGTTCTCGTCAGCCCGCGGCCGGACCAGCGGGCCTCCGACTCGCGTAGTGCCTTGCGCGTGCGTCTTATGCCCACGATGCCGGTGAGCGTGGTGAAGATGGGCCACGACCACAGTACCGTCAGCGGCCAGCCGAGCAGGCCGGCGATCGGGTCGGCGGACCAGAAGTCGAATGCCACGATGAGCAGATAGGAGAGGATCAGCGGCCAGTACGACGGTCTCCAGCGGGTGAGCCGGCGGTGCAGCTCACCCGCCTGCTGCGGGTCGTACACGGTCGGCGCGACCCGGAAATGCCCCGCGCTCAGCGCCTCCCGCCCCCCGGGCAAGGCGTCCCGATCAAGCCGGGCGTCCCCATCCGGAGGGACGGGTTCGGGTCCTCCCACGTCCGTTTCCCCCTGCGTGCTCGTGGTTGTCGCCGGGCTACGTGAAGCTACCCGTGGACAGAGCGGCCAATCCGGAGTCGGCCGCCGAGCACGTCACCCGCGCTGTGAACGCCGGCCGCCTTCGTCCGGCCCGACGATGATGCGAACGGGTTCGGCGTACGCGATGTGTCCATAGGCGCAGATCTTGGGTTGGGCCCAGAACTCACCGGGTGGCGTCGCCGCCGGGACGGCGATGGGGAACTCGACGCTCTCCGTGGACCCGGGTGCGATCGCGAAGCCGCGGGTCTGTCCGCTCGTCAGCGACCAGACGTGGTGCGGGGTGATGAGCTGGACGTACCCGTGCAGCGGGGTGCGAAGGGCGTGGGTCACCGCTACGCGGACGCTGCTTCGTGCCCCGGGGGTGAGGGTGAGCTCCTGGGCCTCGCTGCGGGCGCGCAGCAGCGGCTCGGGCTCAGGCCGGCCCACCGGCACGATGAGCACGTCCTCCAGGTCCTGACCCTGATGGTTGATGCTCGCCGCCACCGCGTACCAGCCGGGTGCGGCCGTGCCTGGAACCGTGACGGTGACGGGCACGCTGCGGTGGCCCCCCGCGGTGACGGTCACGGGTTTCGACCGCGGTGTCGCGATCCACCCCTCAGGCGCCCTGACGACCAGATTCCCGGCGTAGCCGGCGTCGGGGTCGTCGCAGACGATCTGAGCGCGCAGCCGCACGCCGGCGGCGGTGCCGTCGGTTCGCGTCCCGTCGTCGTCCGGCCGGAGGGTGAGGGTGACGGGCAGGTTGCCCATGGGCGCGGGGCCACAGTTGTGCAGCCAGTAGCGGGTGAACACGGGCTGCAGCGGTTCGGTGCTCGCCGTGAGCACCGTCCCGCCCCGCTCGGCGCGAGCCGGTGACAGGGCGAGCGACGTGATCCTGAAGCCCTCGACGTCGACGTACGCCTGCCGGCCGTCGTGCTCGAGGGCGGCGCCCGGGCGGTCGAGCAGGTCGGCGGCCGCGGCCGAGAGGATACCGCCGGCGAGGCGGATCGCAACGCGGCCGGCGTGGCCGTGGGGTTCGTAGCCGCGGACGATGAGGCTGTCGCACGCGTCGGCGGGTGCCGTGGAGCCGGCGGCGAGAGGTTCCCCCCGGGGCTTGACCGCGGTGACGACGAAGCTCTCCGCGGGCTCGACGCCGAGCAGGGATCCGGCCACCGGGAGCGGCCCGCCGGTGGCCGGCGCGACGGTCGCGGCGAGCGGATGGTTGACGGACTCCCCGGCGGCGGTGAACCCGGCGGTGCGCCATCCACCGGGGCCGCTCACCAGGTGGTACTCGAAACGCCTGCTGGTGTGGTGCTGGAAGCTCCGCCCGCCCGGCGCGCTGAGCTCCGCGAAATTGATCGCGGTACCGGTGGGCCAGCCGGTGCACGCGCGGGCCAGCGACATGTTCAGCGTGCCGTCGGGCTCGACCGCGAAACCGGGGGTGCCGCGGTTGAGCAGCGCGACGGCGTAGTCGTCGACGGCTCCTTCGTCGTGGTGCAGCGCGAGCGGCTGCGTGACGTGCAGGTGCGCGTCGCGGACGTCGTCGAGGAACTCGGCGAGGGCCCGCTGCTCGGCCTGCGCGTCGCTGCCGGCGATCAGCAGTACGGGCAGGTCCCGGATCGAGCGGACGTCGGCGCCCGGTCGCCACACCTCGCCGATCGGCCGCTCGGCCGGAATCCAGAGGCGGGCCGTGCCGGTGGCCGCGAGTTGAGCGGCCAGCTCGGCGGCGAACGGCGCCGGCGCCCGGTCGAGCAGCTCGGCGACGAATGCGTTGCGCCGCGGGCCGCCGACCGCGACGCGGCAGTCGGGGAGGTTGGAGTCGGTGTCCAGCGCGCCGTAACGGTTTCCCGTCGCGGTGGTCACGGTGGCGGTGACACCCGCCCTTGCCAGTCCGACGGCGAGCCGCCGGGTCGAGGGCACGCCCTGATCGCCGTCGGGGACGACGATCTCGGCGATCGACACCGCTCGGGAGCGCTCGGCGCGCTCTTGTGGATCGTGCAGGTGGACGGTCAGCGCCGCCGCGAGGCCGAACCATCGGTGCGCCGTGTTGTCCAGGGTCCGGGGGTGCTCCGCCGCGTCGGCGTCGAGCAGGGCGTAGCCGCGGCCGATCACGGCGGCCGCGGTCTCGCTGACGGGCATGCCGCCGGGAACGTGGCAGGGCACCCGCACCCGCAGCAGCCGGTCGGTGGCGGCGAACCCGTCGATGCTCGTGGCGAAGTCGATCCGGTCGATGCCGTGCCACACGGTGGTGTGCTGCGTGTATCGGCATCCGTCGATTTCCGCCGTCGCCGTGATGCGTTCGCCGATGGGGCAGCGTTCGACCGTGACGGCGGCCGCGGTGTCCGCGCCGCGCCAGACGACGGCGTGGGGGAGCAGGTGCCACGGACCCTCGCCGAACTCCGGGTGGTCGCGGTGCTCGGCGAAGCAGACCAGCTCGTTGCCCATCCGGCCCGGCGGGAGGATGTCCCGGCCGGAGGCGAGGTCGGTGATCTCGGTCAGTGCGCCGCCCCGCTCGGGATCCGCGCGAAGCCGGTAGCGGTCGTTGGCGATGCTCGTCGCCTCGACGGGCCGCCACGCGGACGCGGACGGCTCCGCGGCTCCGGGCAGCAGGCGGAAGGTCCGGTAGCCCATCGACGGCACATCGCGCGCGACCCACCGCAGCAGCGCCCGGCCCGGCTGCCCGTCGGAGGCGGGCGCGAGGGCCTCGGTGAGGTACGGGACTCCGACCCCGCCGTCGTCGACGAGCGTGACGCCTGCGGCCGGGTCGAGCTCGATCTCCAGGCCGACGGTGTCCGTCCGGGTGTGCGACAGCGGGTTGAACACGACGACCGCGGTGCCCTCCCCGCGGGTGTCGACGTGCCGGGCCAGGTGCCGGCGTGCCGACCGGTCGACCTCGGCCGCCAGGTCGTGTGCCTCGCGCCAGCCCGCGATCAGGTCGAGGTAGACCTGGTCGGACTGGGTGCCGGTGACCGCGTCGTGGTGCGCGCCGAACAGCAGCAGCCGCCAGGCCTTGTCGACGGCCGCGGCGGGGTAGGCGGCGCCGTGCAGGGTGGCGAGGGTGGCCCACTTCTCGGCGTCCAGCAGCAGCGTCTCCGCCAGGCGGTGGGCCTGCTTGGTGTCGATCGCGGTGACGTCCTTGCCGGTGTAGATCGGGTTCATGTCGCGCGTCTGCGGCGTGGCGCGCACGCCCCGCGCGGCGAGCTCGTCCCGCACGGCGGCGAAGAAGTCGCGCGGCAGCCCGTATCGGAGCCGCACGTGCGGGTATCGCTCGTCCCAGGCCGCGCGCAGCTCGGTGACCCACCGCATCGGCGCGCTGAAGTCGCTGCCCATCGGGATCATGACGTTGCGGGTCGCGGCGGCCGGCCGGAGCTCGGTGAACAGCTCGTGCAGCTCGGCCGCCGCGGTCCGCGGGTCCTGTGCGGCGTCGAGGCTGAAGCCGGCCGAGTAGTGCCCGGCCATGTAGTGGGTGAGCAGGCCGTCCCCGCCGGGCGACACCCACTCGAACTCGGTGGGAAACTGGGTCGGCGCGAACGGCTTGCGGTGTTCGCGGATGTTCCAGCTCGTCAGCATGGGCCCCCACTGGTGGTAGGGGCCCCGGGCGAAGGCGATCGAGGTCAGCCCGGCGCCGGACATCACCTGCGCGAACTGCGGATCGTGGCCGAACACGTCGAGCTGCCAGGCCGTGGCCGGGACGCCTCCGATGACGTGCCGCTGAAACCCGACGCCGTGGACGGCGTTGCGGATCGTCGTCTCGATGCCGGTGAGGTTGGTGTTGGGTTCGTTGTAGGTGCCGCCGACCAGCTCCAGGCGGCCGTCCGCGATCAGTCGCCGGATGAGCTCGCGATCCTCGGGATACGTGTCCCAGTACGGCTTGAGGTAGTCGACCTCGGCGAGGACCACGCTGTACCGCGGATCCTCGCGGATCTTCGCCAGGTGCGCCTTGACGAGGCTGAACGCGCTGTGGCCGGGCCACGCGAAGCGCGCCGCGCCCGCGTCGGGGACTTCTGGTTGGTCCCAGGTCTGGGTGTACGCGGACTGCGTGTTCCACCACACCGGGTCGTAATGGAAGTGCGGGATGAGCCAGACGGTCCAGTTCACGCCTTGACCGCCCCCTGCATGATCCCGCCGATGATCTGCTTGCCGAGGAGGGCGAAGACCAGCAGCACCGGCGCCGTGCTGAGCAGGGTTCCAGCGAGCACCAGCGAGTAGTCCATGTAGTAGCCGCCAGCCAGTGTGGACAGTGCGACCTGGGTGGTGGGGTTGCTCTGGCCCAGGGCCAGCAGCGGCCAGAAGAAGTCGTTCCAGGAGTTCATGAAGGTGAACAGCGCCAGCACCGCGGCGACGGGCCGGGCCGCCGGCAGCACGACGTGCCAGTACAGCCGGTGTGTGGAGCATCCGTCCATCCGGCCGGCCTCCAGCAACGCGTTGGGCAGCGCTTCGGACAGGTACTGGCGCATCAGGAAGACGCCGAACGCGGACGTGGCCGCCGGGACGATCACCGCCTGCAGGTGCCCGGTCCAGCCCAGCCACTGCGACATCATGATGTACAGCGGGATGATGCCCAGCTGCGCGGGCACCATCATCGTCACGAGGAGGAACCCGAGGAGGGCGTTGCGGCCACGGAAGCGCAGCTTCGCGAAGGCGAAGCCGGCCAGCGTGCTGGTGAACACCACGGAGACCGTGACCACGGTCGCGACGATGATCGAGTTGAGCAGGGCGAGGCCGAAGTTCGCCTGCGTGTACGCCTGCTGCAGGTTGGCCCACAGGTGACTTCCGGGCAGCAGCCTGGGCGGCCAGCTTCCCGCCGCGGAGTTGTCGTTGGACGCCGCGACCAAGGACCAGTACAGCGGGAACGCCGACACGGCGGCGATGAGTCCCAGCAGCACATAGGTCCTCTTCCCGGCGCGGCGCTGTCCCGGCGACGCGGACCTGCCGCGGTTGCGGCGCTGGCCGAGGGACTCGCGGGGAATGGCACGGGAGACCGGGATGAAGGTCATGTGGAGCTCCGGATGCGTCGGGACAGCAGGTAGTTCGCGCCGACCGCCAGCACGATGATCATGAACATGGCCCAGGAGACCGTGGCCGCGTAGGAGTACTTGCCGTGGGTCCAGAACTGTTCGTAGACGTACATGGCCAGGGTCTGGAACTGGCGGGAGTCGCCGCCGGTCGGGCTCAGCCCCGGGTTGAACATGAGCGGCTCAGTGAACAGCTGGATGGTGCCGATGGTCGACAGGATGACGCTGAAGATGATGGTCGGCCGCAGCGCCGGGACGGTGATGCTCCGGAACTTCTGGAACTGCCCGGCGCCGTCGAGGTCCGCCGCCTCGTAGAGGTCGTCCGGCACCGCCTGCAGCGCGGCGAGGTAGATCAGGGCGTTGTACCCCGTCCACCGCCAGGTCAGGATGACGGCCAGCGCCACCCATGATTGCCAGGTGCCCGCCTGCCAGTCGACCTTGCCCAGGCCGACCAGGCTGAGCACCCAGTTGATCAGGCCGAGGTCCCGCCCGAACAGCTGCGCGAAGATCAGTCCCACGGCGGCGACCGAGGTGATGTTGGGCAGCAGGACACCCATCCGCAGCAGCGTGCGGGCGCGCATCTTGCGGTTCAGCAGATGGGCGAACCACATCGCGAGCAGCAGTTGCGGCACCGTGCCCAGCACGCCGATCGCGGCGGTGTTGAGCAGCGCGTTCCAGAAGTAGTCGTCATTGATGAGCCGCGCGAAGTTGCCCAGCCCCACGAAGGTGCCCTCGCTGCCGGGTATGTCGCGGTTCCACTGGGTGAGGGCCATCCAGCCGGTGTAGAGGAGCGGGAACACCCCGAACGCCGCGAACATCAGGAAGAACGGTGCGATGTAGAGATACGGCGTACCGCTCACGTCGAACTTGTGGCGCAGGCGAGACCGCCGCTCCGCTGCCGCCGGTGTGGTCTTGCGCCGCCCGGGCAACACCGACGAGGGTGCGAAGACTGCCATCAGGCTCGTTGTTCCTTTCTGGATCTTTCGCTGCTCGGCCGGCCATCCACTTCGACGCGGGGCCTACGGCTCGGTGGCATTCGCGACGTCCTTCAGCACCTGCCGCCACGCCTGCGAGGGCCCCTGCTTGCCCTTGTCGACCCGGGTGATCCCCAGGCCGATCAGCGGTCCGATGTCGCCGTCCTTGGGGCCCTGGTACTGCGGCCGCAGGGTCTTCGCCGCCTCAGTGAAGATCCGGCCGGTGGGTGCGTTGTTGAAGAACGCGTTGGTGTTGCCGAGCACGGCCGGGTCGTCGTAGAGCGCGGCCTGGCTGGGCAGGTGACCCTGGGTGCGGAAGATCCAGCTCGCCTGCTCGGGCGCGGTCAGAAACCTGGCGAGCTCGGCGGCCTCCTTACGGTGCTTGCTCTGCTTGGGCACGGTCAGGAACGAGCCGCCCCAGTTGCCGCTGCCGCCGGGGACCGTGGCGATGTCCCACTTGCCGCTGGTCTGCGGCGCGTTCTGCCTGATCGTTTCGGTCATCCACGCCGGGCAGGCCACGGTCGCGAACGATCCCCGCTGGAAGCCGGCGTTCCACTGCTGGCTGAACGTCGCCAGCTTCGCCGACTGGCCGGCCTGCACGGCCTCGACCGCGAGGTCGAACGCCTGCTTGACGGCGGGATTGTCCGCCACCACCACGTTGTTGCCGCGGTCGGTGTAGCCGACCGGCGCCTGGTTGATGATGGCGTTGAAGACGTTGGAGCCCGAGTCGAACCAGGCCACATCCTTCGGGGCCTTGGCCATGAAGCGCTTGCCGGTCGCGATGTAGGACTGCCAGTCGGGCCACAACGCGGCCACCCGGTCGCGCTCGGTCGGCAGGCCGGCCTGCTCGAAGAGATCCCGGCGGTAGCACATCGCCAGGCCGCCGATGTCGGCGCCCAGGCCCATCAGCCGGCCATCGGCCCCCGTCGCCTGCTGCGACTTCCATGCCAGCCACTGGTCCGGGTCGGCGCCGTAGTCCCTGAAGTCGACGAACTTGTCGGCCATGACCTTGAACTGCGCCATGTAGCCGCCGTCGATGGCCTCGATGTCGCCGGTTCCCGATCCCCCCAGCAGGTGCGCCTGCAGGTTCTTGTGGTGGTCGTCGTACGAGACGATGTGCTCGACGATCTTGATCCCGGGATGGCTCTGCTCGAACTTCGTGTACAGGTCGCGATATCCCAGGTCGCCGAAGATCTCGACCACGAGCCGTTTCTCGCCCGGCGTGGCGGAACCGCACGCGCCTACCGCCGAGCCGACGAGCGCCAGGCAGCCCAGCAGCAGCGCTGTCAACGCCTTGGGCCTGCGGGTGAGCATCAGGTCTCCTTGAGGGTGTTCGGTGCCCGATGGACGTGGGGACGTGTCCTGGTTGCTGGGAAGATCGGCCGAGGTGCCAGGGCGTGGCCGCGCGACGAGCGTGCCGCCGAATCCGTGGTCGCCCAAGAGACCGTCGTCGTCCCGGTGGACCGGGCACGGACGCGATGCCGCAGCGGAGGCGTCACCAGGACGTACGGCTCCGTGCAATGCGGTCAAGCGCAGTGCACCCGGCCTCCGCGGCAGTCGTCGAATCGCCGCCCCGCAGATGACTCGCGTCTGGGGGCCGTTCTCGACTGGCGAAAACTCTAGATTGCGGCTTCGATCCTGTAAAGCCCGAATTCTAGAGAATGTCTGAGTTATCCGCTAATCAGCTATCCGCGGATCAAGGGGAAGTCCCGGCCGCTCCCAGCGAAAGCGCGCGGCCTGGCCGTCTGCTGCGATGCGCGGCGACCATGACGGTCGGTGAGGTCCGGCGCGCAAGCCCGCTTCCGGCGGCCGAGGTGGCTGAATGCTGATCACCCGCCGCGCGCGGGTCAGCGGTCGATGAGGTGCTGGATGGCCGTGCCGTATCGGCGGATGACCTCGTCCGGGGCCGCGTCGGTGGCGGGGGTGTTGAAGATCCGTGTGTTGGCGGCGAGTCCGGTCAGCGCGGCGACGACCAGCTCCGCCCGGAGTCGCGCGTCGGCGTCGCCGCCGAGGCGCTCGCCCAGGGGGTCGAGGAAGCCGGCGATGAACTGTTGACGCACGCTGTCCGGGTCGGGGGCGGAGAGCCGCAGGTTCAGCGCCCGGGCGAGCGGCTCGATGGCTTCGCGGCGGCACCGGGTGAGCAGCTCCTCGACGAGGCGTGCGCCCAGCTCGGACCTGGGCACGTCGGGCAGCGGCAGCGGGGTGATCCGCGCGGAGCGCAGGAACAGTTCTCGTTTGCTGCCGCCGCACTTCATGACCATGGCGGGGGACAGGTCGGCCCGCGCGGCGATGTCACGGATGGTGACCTGGTCATAGCCGCGTTCGGCGAAGAGTTCGGTGGCGGCGGCGAGGATGGCCTGCCGGGAGGAGCCGGGCGCCGGCGCGTCCGCGGGGTCCGGCTCGGTGGCCGGCGCGACCGGTGCCGCGTGGTGGCTCATCGAACGCCCCTCCTGTCACGTCGCCTCGGTGGTCTCTCGTCGCACCGCGGCGGGAAACGCCGATTCGTCGTCACGGCTGGTCCGCAGTCGCACGTCGACCACGCGCTCGGCGCCCCAGATCGTCACGACCCGCGTCTCGGTCGTCGCCCAAGGCGTGACCACGGTGAGGACGTATCGCCCGCTCGACGGTAGCGGCATCTCGTACCGCCCGTCCACAGTGGTCCGACCCGCCTTCACCACCTCACCGCTCAACCGGGTCAGCGCCACGGTCGCGCCGCCGATCGGGCCGTGGGCGTCACTGACCTGGCCGGCCAGGGTGAGCCGGTCGTGCAGGACGATGCGCTCGATGTCCTGCCCGGCGTGCAGGGAGGCGAGCCGCGACTGCGGCGCCCAGCCGTCGGCGGCCGTGATGATGAGGTACCGGCCGGCGCCGGGGATCGCGAGCGAGAAGGACCCGGAGGAGTCGACCTGGCTCCAGTCGATCGGCTGACCAGACGGTGTGAGCAGGGTGATCACCGCGGTCCGGACGGCGTTGCCGTCGCGGCCGACCACACGGCCGCGCACGACGGCTTCGGGTACGCCCACCGCCGCGGCCGGCTGGTCGGCCACCCGCTCTCCCATCCGGAACAGCGGCAGGGTGAGCAGCCCGGCCACGAGCGACGCCGCCGCCGCGATCCAGAACATGGTGGTGAACGCATCGAAGCTGGGCAACGCCACGCCGTCGGCGCGGCTCACCGTGACGGTGATGATCGCGGCCAGGGTGGCGCTCGCCGTCGACGTGCCGACGGAGCGCAGCAGCGAGTTGAGCCCGTTCGCGGACGCGGTCTCGGTCGTGGGGACGGCGCGCATGATCAGGCTGGGCATCGCGGCGAACGTCATCGACGTGCCGACGGCGACCAGCATCGAGCCGGCGACGATCTGCCAGAGCTCATAGCTGAACCAGACGCGGGCCACGTATGCGGCACCCATGGCCCAGGCACCGGCCAGCAGCGTCGTCTGCGGGCCGAACCGCCGAGTGATCGCCGCCGCCACCGGCGCCATCGCGCCGAAGGCGAGCGAACTCGGCGCCATCCACATCCCGGTGTGCAGAATGTCCAGGCCCAGCCCGTATCCGGTCTCCGTCGGCTGCTGCAGCAGCTGGGTCGTGCCGAGCATGTTGGAGAACATCGCGAAGCCGGTCAGGACCGAGGCGGTGTTGACCAGGAGCACCGCCGGTCGCGCGGCGACCCGCACGTCGACGAGCGGGCTGCGCACGCGCAGCTCGACGGGCACCCACGCCGCCAGCAGGAGCAGGCCCAGCACGATCAGCCCGGCGGTCCGGTAGGACAGCCAGCCCCAGTGGGCGCCCTTGGACAGGGCGAGGAGCAGGGCCGTCACCGCGGCCGAGAGCATCACGGCTCCCGTGTAGTCGAACGCCCCAGGGGTGCGTACAGGCGACTCCGGCACGACCAGCGCCACCGCCACGAACAGCGCCGCGCCCACGGCGGCGCTGACCCAGAACACCGAGTGCCAGTCGAAGTGCTCGACGATCAGGCCGGACAGCGGCAGCCCGGCCCCGGCGCCGATGGCGAGGGTCGCGCTCATCACGGACACGCCGAGCGCGAGCCGCTCCTGTGGGAGCTCGTCGCGCATGATGGCGATCCCGATCGGGACGAGCGCCACGCCGACGCCCTGCAGGGCGCGGCCGGCAATGATGAGCGGCAGGGCCTGGCTGAACGCGCCGAGCACCGAACCGGCGATCAGTACGGCCAGGGTCACCAGCATCATGCGCTTCTTGCCGAACATGTCGGCGAGGCGCGACAGCGTTGGGGTCGCGACCGCCCCGGCCAACAGCGTCGCGGTCACCAGCCAGGACGCGTTGTCGACGGACGTGTGCAGCAGCCGCGGGAAGTCCGGTAGCACCGGCAGCACCAGCGTCTGCTGCAGCGACACGGCGATGCCGCACGTCGCCAGAGTGGCGACGACGACGGTGCTGCGGGTCTTCCCGGCCGTGTCGCTGCCCAGGTTGGGAATGGGCCGATCCACAACACTCCTCACACCGCAACCGGGGTGAACAGCTGTTCACCCCGAGCTGAGTCAATCATCGGCATCCGGTGGCTGGCTAGCCCCCGCGGAAGGGAGTTCCACCACAAAACGGGTGGCCGGTCCCGGCGCCCGACCTGCGTGTCCCCCCGGCCTCATCGCTGTGCGCTGCCGCTCGGCCGACCGGATCGTGGGACATGACATGTGGCCACGAGAGCAAGATCCTCGACCCTTCTTGACCAAGCGCTTGACCGGGCGGTGCGCGCATTCGTAGTGTCTTGAACAAGCGCTTGCTGGGTTGCGCAGTCAAAGGAGACTGAACTTGATCGTCCCTAGAACCGGTTTTGTCTTGAAAGCCCTGCTGGCGGCGGCCCTCTCGGTGAGCCTGGCCGCCTGTGCCGACGCCGCGAAGACCCCCGCAGGCGGCGAGTCCGGTGGGGCGATCAACCCCGACGCGATCCTCCGGGTCGCGCTCCCGTCGCCGATCCGGACGTTCGACCCCGCGCTGGTCGCCAGCTACGGCGAGAACGGTTACCTCGCCCTGACGTACGACCGGCTCACGATGCTCGACAAGAACGACAACCTGATCGCGGGCCTGGCGACCAAGTGGGAGTTCTCCGCCGACGGCTCGAGCCTGACCCTCACCCTGCGGGAGGGCGTCTCCTTCAACGACGGCACGCCGTTCAACGCCGCCGCGGTCAAGGCCAACATCGAGCGCAGCAAGACCTTCGAGAAGAGCACGCTCAAGTCCGCGTTCGCCGACATCACCGCCGTGACGGCGGTCGACGACACCCACGTGCGGTTCACGCTCCGCGCCGGCGGTGGCGTCCAGCTCCTGTCCACGTTCACGACCAACGCCGGCATGATGATCAGCCCCAAGGCGATCGCCGACCCGTCGTACGATCTGGCCAACAACCCCGGCGACGCGACCACCGGCCCGTACGTCGTCACGCAGTTCACGCCCAACGAGGGCTTCAAGATGAAGAAGGCCCCGCGCACCTACTGGGACCCGGCCGCCGGGCGCCTGGGCGGCGTCGAGGTCAGCTTCATCCAGGACGGTACGACCCGCGTGCGCGGCGTGCAGACCGGTCAGCTCGACTTGAGTACCGCGAACTCGCCGGCCGACATCGTCACCGTGCAGAAGCTCGCCGACCAGGGCCAGCTCAACATCGCGAAGACCCGGTACCGGAACATCCTCGGCGTCTACCTCCGGGCCAACCAGGGCGACCTGGCCAAGCCCGAGGTGCGGCAGGCGGTCGCGCACGCGATCGACCCGAACGCGGTCAAGGCGCTGTTCTCCGGCTACTGCACGCCGACGCAGCAGCTCTACCCCGACTCCACCCCGTGGGCGATCCCGAACTACCGGTACCCGTACGCCCACAACGTGGAGAAGGCGAAGGAGCTGGTGTCGCAGGCCGGCGGCGCGAAGGTCACGGTGACCTTCCCCGCGGGCAGCAACGTCGAGCAGTCGGCCAACGTCGTGCAGGCGGCGCTGTCGGCCGCCGGGATTCAGGCCAGCCTCAACCCGGTGCCGACCAGCGAGAACGAGCCGCGGTTCATCAAGGGTGACTTCGAGCTCATGGTGGCCAACTCGTTCAGCCCGAAGGTGGACCCGGCCGAGACCTTCAACACGTACTTCTCACCGAGCGGCACGTACAAGCTCGCCGTCGAACCGCAGGCCACCCAGCTCGCGAAGGACGCGACCGCGGCCGCCAGCCCGACACTGAGCGAGGACAAGCGCGCGCCGCTGTACCAGGACCTCACCAAGACGATCATGGAGCAGGCCTGGTTCATCCCGATCTGCAACATGACGCAGAGCGCCATCGCCAACTCCAAGGTCGTCGGCTACGACAACATCCCCTGGATGAGCATCGGCATCACCGATCTCCGTTACGTGGCGATGGTCCGCTGATGGCTCCGGAGCAACGGTCGCGGACCGTGGCCGATCTGTTGCTGCTGCGCAGCGGCGACAGCCGGCCCGGTCTGCGGACCTTCGACCGCACGTGGAGCTGGGACGAGGTGGTGCGAGCCAGCGCGGCGCGCGCCGCGCTCGCCCAGCGCCTGCGCCGGCCCGGCCCCTTCCACATCGGCGTGCTGCTGAACAACGTCCCTGAGTTCGCGTTCTGGCTGGGGGCGGCGGGGCTGGCCGGCGCCACGATCGTCGGCATCAACTCGACCAAGCGCGGGGAATACCTGGAGCAGGAGGTCGCGCACACCGACTGCCAGCTCATCGTCACCGACACGGCCGGCCTGGAGCTGCTGCGCGGGCTCGACGTCGGGGTCGCGCCCGAGCGGTATCTGCTCGTCGACACCCCGCAGTACGCCGAACTTGTCGCCGCGGAGAGTGACGTCCCGGCGGTCGCCCCGGAGGTCGGCCCGGCCACCCAGATGCTGCTGCTGTTCACGTCGGGCACCACCGGGGCGTCGAAGGCGGCGATCTGCTCGCAGAGCAGACTGGTCGGACTCGGGTACATGAACCGGAACCGGTTCGACCTCGGCCCCGACGACGTCTGCTACTGCTGCATGCCGATGTTCCACGGCAACGCCATCATGGCGCTGTGGGCGCCGGCGCTCGTCGCGGGGGCGTGCATCGCGCTGACCCCGCGCTTCTCCGCCTCGCGGTTCCTACCCGAGGTCCGCGCGTACGGGGCGACCTTCTTCACGTACGTCGGGAAGGCCATCGGCTACCTCCTGGCCATCCCGGCGCGCGACGACGACGGGGACAACCCGCTGGTGCACGCCTTCGGCACCGAAGCCTCGCCGGCGGACCGACAGGAGTTCCTGCGCCGCTTCGGCTGCCGGCTCATCGAGGGCTTCGGGTCCAGCGAGGCCGGCGGCTTCGTCCTGCCGAGCCCGGACACTCCGCCCAACGCGCTCGGCCGCCCCACCGGCCCGAACGTCGTGGTGGTGGACCCCGAGACGCGGCAGGTCTGCCCGCCCGCGGTGCTCGACGCGCACGGGCGGGTGACCAACGCGCAGGAGTCCGTGGGCGCGATCGTCGACCTGAACGGCGAGGCCAAGTTCGAGGGCTACTACAAGAACCCGGAGGCCAACGCCGAGAAGATCCGGCACGGGTGGTACTGGACCGGCGATCTCGGCTACGTGGACGGCGCCGGGTTCATGTACTTCGCTGGGCGCGAGGGCGACTGGATACGCGTGGACGGGGAGAACATCTCCGCGCTGCACGTCGAGCGGGTGCTGCAGCGGCATCCGGCGGTGGTCGCGGCGAGCGTGTTCGCGGTGGCCGACCCCCGGTCGGGCGACCAGGTGATGGCGGCGGTCGAGGTGTCCCCGGACACGACCTTCGACGACCTGCGGCTCACCGAGTTCCTCGCCGCGCAGGACGACCTCGGGACGAAGGACCTCCCGCGATACGTCCGATTCTCGTACGGCCTGCCCACCACCGGGTCCGGGAAGATCCGCAAGAAGGACGTGAAGGTCGAGGGCTGGCGCTGCGCGGACCCCGTCTACTGGTGGGCCGGGCGCACGGAGCCCGCCTACACGCCGATGACCGACGACGACAAACGGTCGCTGCGCGAGGAGTTCCAGACCAATGGGCGCCTTCGCTTCCTGCCGTTGTGAGGAGTTACCGACGTGGACCTGCATGAGACACCCGCTCAGCTCGAGCTACGGCGCGAGCTGCGGGACTACTTCTCGTCCTTCGCGTCGCCGCAGGAGCGGCGCCGGCTCAGTGAGGAGGGCGCCGGCGGCGACCGGTTCCGCGAGGTGGTCAGCCGGCTGGGCAAGGACGGCTGGCTCGGCATCGGCTGGCCCGAGGAGTACGGCGGCCAGGGCCGCTCGTTCGAGGACCAGTACGTCTTCTTCGACGAGCTGCACCGGGCCGGGCTGCCGTTCCCGTTCGTCACGGTCAACACCGTGGGCCCGACACTCATCGAGTTCGGCACCGAGGAGCAGAAGCGGCGGTACCTGCCGCAGATCGTTGCCGGCGAGGTCGTCTTCGCCATCGGCTACACCGAGCCCGGCGCCGGCACCGACCTGGCTTCGCTGACCACCCGGGCGGTGGTCGACGGCGACAGCCTGGTGATCAACGGCAGTAAGATCTTCACGACCGGCGGGAATACCGCCGACTACGTTTGGCTGGCCTGCCGGACCAACCCGGACGCCGCGAAGCACAAGGGCATCTCCATCGTCATCGTGCCCACCTCGGACCCCGGGTTCTCCTGGACGCCGATCCGCACCGTCGGCGGCATGTCGGTCACCGCGACGTACTACTCCGACATCCGGGTCCCGCTGGGCAACGTCGTCGGCGAGCTCGACGGCGGCTGGGCGCTCATCACCACCCAGCTCAACCACGAGCGGGTCGGCCTCGCCGCGCAGAACGGCCGTATGCAGCGGCTCTGGGAGGACACGGTGGCCTGGGCGCGGGCGTCGGGTGCGGCACAGCGCCCATGGGTGCGCGATGAGCTGGCCCGGCTGCACGCGAAGCTCGAGGCCATGCGGTTGCTCAACTGGCGGATGACCTGCGCGGTGGCCGACGGCACGTTGAGCGGCCCGGAGGCGGGCGCGGTCAAGACGTACGGGTCGGAGGCGCAGATCGACGTCGAGCGCACGCTGAGCGCCATCGTCGGCGCGGCCGGGCGCATCCGCCCGGGCGGGGCGGGCGCGGTCCTCGAAGGCGAGCTCGAGCACTCCTCGCGCACCGGGCTCGTCTACACCTTCGGCGGAGGGGTCAACGAGGTCCTGCGGGACATGATCGCCGTCAAGGGCCTCGGACTGCCGCGGCGAGGCCGATCGTGACCGGTCCGGAGCGAA
>NZ_JBEPDB010000010.1:44641-47356 GCF_040300025.1 Dactylosporangium sp. NPDC000555
CGAAGCGGAGGGGCCGGTCACTGGCTGGCTCAGTGTTCATGTCACGCAGCCGACGAGCGAAGCGAGGAGGAAGCGTGACCGGTCCGGAGCGAAGCGGAGGGGCCGGTCACTGGCTGGCTCAGTGTTCATGTCACGCAGCCGACGAGCGAAGCGAGGAGGAAGCGTGACCGGTCCGGAGCGAAGCGAGGAGGGCGTGACCGGTGCGGACTTCGAGGCGGCGCTGGCTGCCTTCGTCGGCCGGGTGCTGTCGCCGCGCACGCCGGCGCAGGACCCCGTCAACGGGCCGATGATCCGCCACTGGGCGGAGGCGATGGGCGACGAGAACCCGATCTTCACCGACGACGCCGCGGCGCGGAGCACCGGGCGGCCGGGCGTGGTCGCCCCCGCCGCGATGGTCCAGGCGTGGACGATGCGCGGATACGCGGCGCACCAGCGCCGGGTCGCCGGCACCGGCCCGCAGACCGAGGAGTCCCGCCTGCTGGCCCTGCTAGCCTCTGCCGGCTACACGGCCGTCGTGGCCACCGACTCCGAGTTCGCGTTCGCGCGCGAGCTCGTGCCCGGCGACCACATCGAGGTCGAGGAGTTCCTCGAGTCGGTGTCGCCGGAGAAGCGGACCGCACTCGGGCCAGGACGGTTCCTGCAGACGGTGCGCACCTACACCGACGCCTCCGGCGCGGTCGTCGCGACCCAGCGCTGGCGGACCCTGCGGTTCCGCCCCGGCGCCCCGGCCGAGCCGGAGCCGCCGCGCCCGCCGCGGCCGCGGCCGGCGCTGAACCCGGACAACCGGTTCTGGTTCGAGGCCGCCCGCGAGCGCCGGCTGCTGGTGCAGCGGTGCACGGCGTGCGGCACGCTGCGGCACCCGCCCGGGCCGTGCTGCCCGCACTGCCGGTCGTTCGCATGGGACACCGTGCAGGCCACCGGGCGCGGCACCGTCTACAGCTTCACCGTCGCGCACCATCCGCGGCATCCCGCCTTCGACTA
Source organism: Dactylosporangium sp. NPDC000555 (assembly GCF_040300025.1). NCBI lineage: Bacteria > Bacillati > Actinomycetota > Actinomycetes > Micromonosporales > Micromonosporaceae > Dactylosporangium > Dactylosporangium sp. NPDC000555. The sequence continues at coordinate 45,623 of NZ_JBEPDB010000010.1, forward strand.
CCCGCTCGTGATCGCCGTGATCGCGCTGGAGGAGGGCACCCGCCTGATCGCGAACATCGTCGGTTCCGCGCCGGAGGACGTCCGGGTGGACGCCCCGGTGGCCCTGGAATGGGTCGAGCTCGACAGCGAGCTCACGCTCCCGGCCTTCCGCATCGTCACGGAGGAGACGCACTGATGGACTTCACGCTGGACGAGACGGCACAGGCGGCCAAGGAGCTGGCGGCGCGCATCTTCGCCGACTTCGCCGCCGGGCCCGAGGCGGCGGAGACGGACCTTCGCCTGCGTTCGGCCCTGGCGGAGGCGGGCCTGCTCGGCCTGCACCTGCCCGCCGAGCACGGCGGCGCCGGCCTCGGCCTGGCGGCGGCGACGGTCGTGCTCGAGGAGCAGGGCCGGGTGACCGCGGCGGCGCCGCTGTGGCCGCTGCTGACCGCGTCGTACGCGCTCGCCCACTTCGCCCCGGAGCCGGCCCGGCTGGCCTGGCTGGGCGCCGCCGACGGCGCGCCGCGGGTGACGGTCGCGCTGGAGGAGTTCGGGCCGGCGGACCCGTGGGCACCCGCGGCGGTGGCCGAGGCGGCCGGGGAAGGCTGGCGGCTGTCCGGGACGAAGACCGCGGTACCGCTCGGTGGCGCTGCCGCCGGGGCGGTGCTGGTCTCGGCGTCGGCCGGCGGCCGCCCAGGGCTGTTCCTCGTCGACGCCATGGCTCCGGGCCTGGCGTGGGAGCCGACGACCACCACCGATCTCACGCCCGCAGCGCACCTCGGCCTGCGCGACGTGCCGGCGACCCGCCTCGGCGACGGCGACGACGGTGCCGAGGCCGTGCTGGCCGCGGTCCTCGACGTCGCCGTGCTGGGCGTGTGCGCGACCCAGCTCGGTGTGATGCGAGGCGCGCTCGCGCTGGCCGCGTCGTACCTGTCGCAGCGGCACCAGTTCGGCCGCCCGCTGGCCACCTTCCAGGCCGTGCAGCACCAACTCGCCGACTGTTACATGGACATCGAGGCGACGGCGGTCACGCTGTGGCAGGCGGTCGCCGACGTCGACGAGCGCGCCGCGCGCCGCGCGACGTCGGTGCCGGTCGCGCAGTGGTGGTCCGCGCACGCCGGCCTGGACGTGGTCCACCGTACCCAGCACCTGCACGGCGGCATCGGCCTCGACCTCGACTTCCCGGCCCACCGGTTCTACCTGTGGGCGCGGCAGCTCGCCGGGACCCTCGGCGCCGACCACGACGTGCTGACCCGCCTGGGCGACCGGATCGCGTCCGACGAGTCCGGTTGGGTGGCCCGATGAGCCGGCCCAGCCACGTCACGCCCGGCGCCGAGCTGCCGCCGCTGACGGTGCCGCTCACCCGCGGATTCATCGTGGCCAGCGCGATCGCCAGCCGCGACTACCAGGACGTGCACCAGGACCCGGACGCGGCGCGGAACAGCGGTACCAAGGACGTCTTCATGAACATCCTCACCAGCAACGCGTTGGTCGAGCGGTTCGTCCGGGCCTGGGCCGGTCCCGGCGCCGAGCTGCGGGCGCTGCGGATCCGGCTCGGCGTGCCCAACCAGGCCGGCGACGTCATGGTGCTGCACGGCACGGTGGCCGAGGTCGGCGATGTCCACGCCGTCGTCGACGTCCGCGCCGAGAACTCCATCGGCGCGCACCTGACCGGCAGCGCGATGCTCGCCTGGCCGGACCGGAACCCGGAAAGGGGTGTGGCATGAGTGGTACGGAGCGCAGCGGAGTGGCCGC
>NZ_JBEPDB010000010.1:47452-148439 GCF_040300025.1 Dactylosporangium sp. NPDC000555
CCGCTCATCATCAACGCAGGTGTAACTCATGCCGCTGCCGGAGCGAAGCGGAGGTGACGGCATGAGTGGTACGGAGCGCAGCGGAGTGGCCGCTCATCATCAACGCAGGTGTAACTCATGCCGCTGCCGGAGCGAAGCGGAGGTGACGGCATGAGTGGTACGGAGCGCAGCGGAGTGGCCGCTCATAATAGATGCAGGTGTAACTCGTGCCGCTGCCGGAGCGAAGCGGAGGTGACGGCATGAGTCGCCGTGCGGTGATCGCCGGGATCGGCGCGACGGAGTTCTCCAAGCAGTCCGGGCGCAGCGAGCTGCAGCTGGCCTGCGAGGCGGTGCTGCTCGCGCTGGCCGACGCCGGCCTCGAACCGTCCGATGTGGACGGCCTGGTCACCTTCGTCAACGACAGCAACCCGGAGATCGAGGTCGCCCGCAACACCGGCATCGGCGAGCTGACCTTCTTCACGCGGGTCGGCTACGGCGGCGGCGCGGCCTGCGGCACCGTCCAGCAGGCGATGCTGGCGATCGAGCACGGCGTCGCCGACGTGGTGGTGTGCTACCGGGCGTTCAACGAGCGCTCGGGCGTGCGCTTCGGGCTCGGCCACGCCGACCGCCCGATGGCCGCCGGCGCCGACCGGGCCGGCTTCTCCTGGCTCACGCCGTTCGGGCTCAACACCCCGGCCCAGGAGGTGGCGATCTTCGCCCGGCGGTACATGCACGAGTTCGGTGCCACGAGCGAGGATTTCGGCCGTGTGGCGGTGGTGGACCGCGCCTACGCCGCGAACAACCCGAAGGCGTGGTTCTACGGGCGCCCGATCACCCTCGCCGAGCACCAGGCGTCGCGCTGGATCGCCGAGCCGTTGCACCTGCTCGACTGCTGCCAGGAGTCCGACGGCGGCCAGGCGATCGTTGTCGCCGCGCAGGACCGGGTGGCCGGCCTGCGTCACCGCCCGGTCCGCATCCTCGGGGCGGCCCAGGGCAGCGGCGACGACCAGCATCTCATGACGAGCTACTACCGGCCGCAGATCTCCGGCATTCCCGAGATGGGGCTGGTCGCCCGCCAACTCTACGCGCAGAGCGGGCTCGCGCCGCGGGACATCGACGCGGCGATCATCTACGACCACTTCACGCCGCTGGTCCTGCCGCAGCTGGAGGAACTGGGCTTCTGCGGGCGGGGCGAGGCGGCGGGGTTCATCGCGGACGGAAACCTCGAGATCGGCGGGCGGCTGCCGACCAACACCCACGGCGGGCAGCTCGGCGAGGCGTACCTGCACGGGATGAACGGCATCGCCGAGGCGGTGCGGCTGGTGCGGGGCACGTCGGTGAACCAGCCCGAGGGCGTCGAGACGGTGATCGTCACGTCCGGCACGGCCGTGCCGACGAGCGGGCTGATCGTCGGGGTCGCTGAGTGATCGCGGAGCGAGCGGGGACGAGCGCCACGCCGGAGGTTCACCGCCTCGACCTGCGGCTCGGCTACGCCGACTGCGACCCCGCGCAGATCATCTACTACGGGGCCTGGTTCCCGTGGATGGAACGGGTCCAGACCGAGTGGTTGTACCTCAACGACCTGCGCCCCGACACCCTCGAAGAACGGTTCGGCTTCCGGATCGTCTCGCGGGCGGCGCAGTGCGAGTATCTGTCCCCGGCTCGGGTGTTCGACCGCATCGCGCTGTCGCTGCTGGTCGAGCACGTGGGCCGGACCTCGCTGCGCTGGGGCTTCCGGATGGTGCGGCACGACGACGCGGCGCTCGTAGCCCGGGCGTGGCTGGTCAACGTGACCATCGGGCCGGACGGCGAGCCGGTGCCCGTGCCGGAGCCGATGCGCTCCGCTCTGCTCAACGTGATGGCGCCGCATCGCTGAGCGCGGTGCGGCACTGCCGTCCGCGCGGAAGGCAGAGTGCCCAAACAAGCGCTTGACCGAGATCAATCGGAGGCGCTAGGTTCATGTGAACAAGCGCTTGGTTGTTCGACAACCGAGCCGTCGGGAAGAGGCCGGGTGCACTCCGATGCTTCGTTTCGCGGGAAAGCGGTTGTTGGCGGCAGTACCACTGCTGTTCATCGTGCCGTTCCTCGTCTTCGCTCTGATCAACTTCGCACCGGGTGATCCCGCCTACGCCCTGGCGGGCGACAACCCGACCCCCGAGCGGATCGCGATGATCCGGCACAACCTCGGCCTCGACGAACCCATGTTCGCCCGTTACGGGCAGTGGGTCTGGTCGGCGATGCACGGCGACCTCGGCGTCTCGTTCATCGCCGACCAGAACGTCACCGACCTCATCCTGCGCCGGGCCTCGACGACCGTGTCGCTGGTGGTGGTCGCCATGGTCATCGCCGTCGTCTTCGGCATGCTGTTCGCGATCCTGGCGTCGCTGCGCCCGAACGGCATCTTCGACCGCATCGTCAACTGGGTGTCCTCGATCGCGATCGCGGTACCGGCATTCTGGTTCGGCATCGTCCTGGCCTCGCTGTTCACGGTGTCGCTGCGGCTGTTCCCGGCCTTCGGCTACCGGCCGCTGGCCGACGGGTTCGGCACGTGGCTGTCCTTCCTCGTGCTGCCCGGGCTCGCGCTGGGCCTGCTACCGGCGGCCGAGGTGGCGCTGCAGCTGCGCTCGTCACTGGGTACCGTGCTCAAGAGCGACTACATTCTCAACGCCGAGGCCCGGGGCCTGAGCCGGCTCAGCGTCGTGCTGAAGCACGCGCTGAAGAACGCGGCCGTGCCGGTGGTGACCGTGCTGGGCTTCCGGGTCTCCGAGGTGCTGGCCGGCTCGGTCACCCTGGAGATCATCTACAACATGCCGGGCCTCGGCCGGCTCGCCGTCGACAGCGTCCTGGCCCGCGACGTGCCCGTCCTGCTGGGCTTCGTGCTCTTCTCGACGACCATCGTGGTCCTGGTCAACCTGCTCGTCGACATCTCCTACGGCTACTTCAACCCGAAGGTCCGCACATGACCGCAACCACCGTGGCGCCGACCCCGTCCGCGGATCAGCCGGAGGGCGGCGCGGTCGAGACCAGCCTTCTGCGCGGCATGCTGCGGCGCACCACCACCGTGGTCGCCGGCGGGTTCCTGCTGCTGCTCATCGTCGTGGCGATCCTGGCCCCCGTGGTGGCGCCGCACGACCCGAACGCCCAGGACGTCCTCAACCGGCTGCGCCCGCCGAGCGGCGAGCACCTGCTGGGCACCGACGACTACGGGCGCGACGTGCTCAGCCGGATCATCTTCGGCGCCCGGGTCTCCCTGGTGGCGGCGGTACAGGCGGCGGGCCTGGCGCTGGTGATCGGCCTGCCGCTGGGGATCATCGCCGGCTACGTGCGGGGCTGGCTGGAGGTGGTGCTCGTGCGCGTCATGGACGCCATGATGAGCACTCCATCGCTGGTGCTGGCCATCACGATCGTCGCCGTGCTCGGCCCCGGCATCACCAACGCCATGCTCGCGATCGGGCTGATCATGTCGCCGCGGTTCTTCCGGGTGGCCCGGGCCAGCACGATGAACGTGCGCCACGAGACCTACATCGAGGCGAGCATCGCCCTGGGCTGCACCGGCACGCGGACGGTCGTGCGGCACATCCTGCCCAACGTGCTACCGCCGATCGTCCTGGTGACCTCGGTGTCACTCGGCGCGGCGGTGGCCGCGGAGTCGAGCCTGAGCTTCCTCGGCCTCGGCGTGAAGCCGCCCGCCGCGAGCTGGGGATCGATGCTCACCACCGCGGCCGCGAACATGGACACGGCGCCGTTCATGGCCTGGCCGCCCGGCGTGATGATCTTTCTGACCGTGCTCTCCTTCACCTACCTCGGTGACGGGGTGCGCCGGGGCCTGACCCGGACCCGAGCGGAGTAGGCCGAGCGATGACCATCGACATGACCACAGCGCCGGACCTGCTCGACGTCCGCGGCCTGAGCGTCGAGTTCCCCGCGCGCGGCGGCGGCTGGGTCCGGGCCGTCTCCGACGTGTCGCTGCGGGTGGGGCAGGGGGAGTCGGTCGGGCTGGTCGGTGAGTCCGGCTCCGGCAAGACTGTCACCTCGCTCGCGGTGATGGGCCTGACCCGGCTGACCGGTGGGCGGATCGCGGAGGGATCGGTCGCCTTCGACGGCCGGGAGCTGACGTCGCTGCCGGAGCGGGAGTGGCGGGCGCTGCGCGGCGGGGGGATCGGCATGATCTTCCAGCAGCCGACGCGGAGCCTGAACCCGGCCTTCACCGTCGGCGACCAGATCGCCGAGTCCGTCCGGCGGCACCTCGGCCTGGGCCGGCGCGCGGCGCGGGCGCGGGCCGTCGAGATGCTCAAGCTCGTCGAGATCCCGCGCGCCGAGTCCCGGGTGGACGACTACCCGCACGCCTTCAGCGGCGGCATGTGCCAGCGGGTGATGATCGCGATGGTGATGGCGACCAACCCGCGCCTGCTCGTCGCGGACGAGCCGACGACCGCGCTGGACGTCACCGTGCAGGAGCGGATCCTGACGCTGCTGCGCGACCTGCGGGAGCAGACCGGGGTCGCGCTGCTGTTCGTCAGCCACGACCTGGCCGTCGTGGCGGACCTGTGCGAGCGGGTCGTGGTGATGTACGCCGGGGAGATCATCGAGGACGGCACCGCCGGGGACGTGTTCTACGAGCCCCAGCATCCGTACTCGGCCGGGCTGCTCGCGTCGATCCCCAATCCCCGCGCGGGTATCGGGAAGCGGCTTGCCTCGATCCCGGGTCAGATCCCGTCCGCGGGGACCTGGCCGGCGGGCTGCCGGTTCCAGGCCCGCTGCGGCTTCGCCGTCCCGGGGGTGTGCGACACCGCCCACCCGCCGCTGCTGCCCTCACCGGCCGGGAGCCTGTCCCGCTGCGTGCGGGCCGGAGAGATCACGCTGGAAGGGGTGGCGGCCGGATGAGCCTGCTCGAGGTCACGGGGCTGTCCAAGTCGTTCTCCTCGGGGCGCGACCTGCTCGGGCGGCGCAACCGGTGGACGCATGCGGTCCGCGACGTCAGCTTCACGATCGATCGTGGCGAGTGCCTGGCAGTGGTCGGGGAGTCCGGAGCCGGAAAGTCGACCGTCGGCCGGATGGTGCTGCGGCTCATCGAGCCCGACACGGGAACGATCACCTTCGACGGCGTCGACGTGCGGTCGCTGAAGGGCGGTCAGATGCGCCGCATGCGCCGGCGCATGCAGATGATCTTTCAGGATCCGTACAGCTCACTGGATCCGCGCATGCGGGTGGCCGACGCGGTCGCCGAGCCGCTGGTGGTTCACTCCACAATGGACGCCGCGGCGCGGGAGCGGCGGGTCGCCGAGCTGCTCGACACGGTCGGGCTCGGATCGAGGTACCTCGCCCGCTATCCCGCCGAGCTGTCGGGCGGCCAGCTGCAGCGCGTGGCCATCGCCCGGGCGCTCGCGCTGAACCCGAGCCTGATCGTGTGCGACGAGCCGGTCGCGGCCCTCGACGTATCGGTGCGGGCACAGGTGCTCAACCTGCTCAAGGACCTGCAGGAGGAGTTCGGGCTGGCCTACCTGTTCGTCTGCCACGACCTGGCGCTGGTCGAGGTGATCGCCGACTCGGTGCTGGTGATGGCCGCGGGGCAGGTCGTGGAGCGCGGCAGCGTGGAGCAGATCTTCCGTACGCCGGCTGAGGAGTACACCAAGCGGCTCCTCGCGGCGACCCCGGTTCCGATCCCCCGGCACTCGGCCCGCGGCCACGCGGGGGCGCCCAGCCCCGGCGTGACAGGCGTCTAGCGATCGGGCGTCATCGAAGCCTTGCCTCGGACAGGAGCCAGTCGGTGGATTCGCAGGATCGTCGATCGCTCATCTTGGAGAAGGCGGCGGAACTCTTCGCGACCAAGGGGGTCTCGGCCACCACGGTCCGGGAGATCGCCGACGTCACCGGCATGCTGTCCGGCAGCCTCTACCACTACTTCGAGTCCAAGGACGACATGGTGGCCGCCATCGTCATCCGCTATCTCGAAGACCTCAACGCCTGCTACGGCGCGATCCCGGCCGATATCGACCCGGCCGAGCAGTTCGTGCGGCTGGTCGAGGGCTCGCTGTCGATCATCGAAGCCCACCCGTACGCCACGGAGATCTACCAGAACAGCGGGAACTACCTGCACTCGCTGGCCAGCTACGAGAAGATCCGGCAGGCGGTGGGTGGCGTACAGCGGCGCTGGGTCGACCTGCTCGAGGCCGGCGTGGCCGCCGGGGTGTTCCGCTCGGACGTGCCCCCACGGGTGCTCTACCGCCTGGTTCGCGACGCCCTGTGGTTGTCGGTGCGCTGGTTCACCCCGTCCGAGGACTACCCCACCCGGCGGTTCGCCGCCAACTTCGTGTCGGTCTTCCTGCACGGCATCCGTCGTGACGGCGCCGGCTCCCGCGCCCTGCCGGCCGGCGACGCGGCGCCGCTCCCCGGCCTCAGGCGGCCACCTCGACGAACGTCGCCTCGCTCTCGACCGTGACCACGCCGCCCGCCGAGACCGTGGCGTACACCTTGATCCGGCGCCCCACCCGTTCGGTGATCCGCGCGGCGAAGGTCAGCTCCTCCTCCAGCGGGGTGCGGTGCCGGTAGCGCAACAGCAGCGTGCCGGTGACGGCCCGCACGCCGGTCGTGCGGATCAGCTGGCCCATGAGGCTGTCCACGACCATGGCGACATACCCGCCGTGCACGGCGTCGGGTGGCCCCTCCACGAGCGGGCTCACGCGCGCCGTCGCGGTCAGACCGCCCTCGGCGTCGGGGATCATCATGATCGGCCCGGAGAGCGGGTTGAGGCTGCCCGAGACCGCTTCGTGGGTGGGGTGCATGCCCCCGTCGCCGTTCGGGCTGGTCTCCAACCGGCGGATCAGGCGCGGCCGGCTGCGCTCGCGCAGCGTGGCGGTCACCCGGGTGACCGCGTCGGTGGCCGCGCGCACGTCCGCCTCGTCGACGTCGGTCAGCCCGACCGCCACCATCAACTCCCGGGTCGCGTGGACGAGCTCGGCCAGGTTCGCCGGCCCGGCCGGGGGCGTCGCGTTCACGGCCGCTCGACGATCGTCGCGGCGGACGGCGCGCCTCCGCGCCGGCCGAAGGGCGTGCGCGCGGCGTCGACGATGACGGCCTGCTTCATGTGCGGCTCCAGGCGAGTGTGGGGCGGTGGGGTGCTCGACGCCGTCCAAAATCCAGATCCGCCACGCCTCACCGCTGAACCAAGCGCTTGCTTGCTTCACCTTAGCAGTCGCCATGATCACGTCAAAGCCCTTGCGAGGCGTGCGCGGCAACGGACGGGATGACCGGCGGGAACGGCGGAACCCCTGGCCGGCGGGTGGCCGGAACAGGGGCTCCTTGACGCGATCGGCCTATGTCAGCCGTCGGACTCCGGCGACGGGATGTAGGTGCCCGGCACGCAATCCGGCGCGAAGAACTTGCCCTCGCCGGGGTACGCCTTCGTCCAGTCGTGCGCCGGGTACCACGTGAAGTGGTTCATCTGCGCGGGGTTCGCGAAGTCGGCCCTGGCGTCGGCCCCGGCGACCCGTTGAGGGTCTCGGCCTGGCTGGTCGCGGCGAGCCAGATCCCGCCCGCCATGGCGAGCACGCCGATGGCTTGGAAGCCGATCTGCGGCCAGGTCGTGGAGAGCCGTTCGTGGAAGGCGGTCACGCCGATCAGCACGCTGGTGAGCGGGTCGAGGATGACGATCGCCGTGAGCGGCACGGCGATCCGGCCGCTCTGGAAGGCGTGCTGGTTGAGCACGACGGCACAGGCGCCGACGACCGCCAGCACGTAGACCTGCGGGGTGGTCAGCACCGACAGCGGATCGGTGGTGAGGTCCGCCGCGAGCGTCTTGAGCAGGGAGGCGCCGATGCCGAAGAGCAGGCCGGTGGCGATGCCGAGCAGAGCGCCGCGCAGCGGGCCGCGTGCGCGCTCGCCGGCCACGAGGCAGACGGCCAGGGCGGGGGTCGCCCACAGCGCGACGCCCAGCCAGCCGGCCAGCGACGGCTGGGACAACCCCGGGCGCGGTTGCGCGGAGAGCAGGAAGACGGCCAGTCCGCTCCCGCCCAGCGCCACCACGCCGAAGTCCGACACGTGTATCCGGCGCCGGTTGAGGGCGGCGGCCAGCGGGATGGCCAGGAAGAGCCCGCTGACCAGCAGCGGCTCGACGAACGCCAGCGGGGCGCGGCTGAGGGCGAGCGCTTGCAGGCCGGCGCCGACGGCCTCCGGGATCCAGCTCAGCAGCCACCTCGGCTGGTGCGCCAGCCGTATGATCAGGCGCGGGTCGAGCGGCCGCGACAGCTGCTCCCGCTTGGCCGCGCTCTGCTCCAGCGCGGATGCGACGGCGAAGCAGACGGCGGAGCCGACGCCCGCGAGCACCGCGACGAGGTCCACAGGGCGCGCCCGCCGGCTGCCGTGCCGCCGGTCAGCGCCGCGCGGCCGGAATGCCGTACCTCGTCGTTGGAACAGCACTCAGTGCGCGCATGTGGCCTCTCCTACCACGATCCGCGAGGGCTAATCCTGTGGGCCCATCGCGGCCCGTACCTCGCCGCGGTAAGCGCCCCGCTGAGGTGTCCATCGCCGTGCCGCAGGGTAAGCCGAGGGCATGGTGTACGCCATGGCGGTCTGTGCCGCGGCGCTGATGGGGATCGGCAACGCGATCCAGCAACGCGCCGCGGCCCGCGCCCCGGCCGCTACGGTCCTGCACTGGCGGCTGCTGGGGTACCTGGTTCACCAGCGGTTGTGGCTGGGCGGCATCGCCGTCGCGGTGGTCGGCAACATCCTGGCCGGCATCGCCCTCGGCCTGGGCAGTGCCGCTCTGGTGGAGCCGCTGACCGTGACCGGGTTGCTGTTCGCGTTACCCGTGGCGGCGCTCTGGAGCCGTTACCGGGTCGGCCGGCGGGAATGGTCGGGCGCGATCGCCGTGGTTGCCGGCGTGGTCGCGTTCCTGCTCGCGGGGGAGCCGAGTCCGGGCGAGCGCGCGGACGCGCCGATCTGGCAGTGGGCGGTCGCCGCGGGGGCGATCGGCATCATCACCTTCGGCCTGGTGTCGCTCGCCCGGCGGATGCGCCCGCAGCACGAGGCGGCGATGCTCGGGCTCGGCGCCGGCATGCTCTTCGGCCTGCAGGCCGCCCTGACCAGCACCGCCGTGCGGCGGCTGTTCGACCATGGGGTGCTGATGCTGCTGCTGTCGTGGACGCCGTACGCGGTCGTGGCGGTCGCCGTGATCGGCATACTGCTCGCGCAGAGCGCGTACAAGCTCGCCCCGCTGCCGGTGTCCTATCCGCCTGTGGTGGCGGCCGAACCGCTCGCCGGCGTCGCCATCGGGATCGGGGTGCTCGAGGGTTCCCTGCGGATGGCGCCGCTCACGATCGCCGTCGAGATCCTGGGGCTGGGGGTGATGACCGTCGGTGTGTACGCCCTGGCCGCCACGCACCTGGTCGAGGCGCACCACCGTCCTCACCACCTTCCGCACCTGCCCCATCGTCTGCACCACGACCGCGGGTGAGGAGGCGTTGCCGCTCATCGAACGGCGCGGCGCGCGCGGACGAGCTCCGCGACCGACCACGCCTGGAACGGGCAGCCGGTGGCGGCGTGCGGCGCGTCGCCGTCCGCGGTCTCCGACACCGAGCCCAGGCCCCATTCGCCGAGGTGGAGTTCGAGGCCGTCGAGCAGTCCGCCGGTGTCGGCACCGACGCGCAGGGAGGCGTCGGTGAACGGTCCGATCAGCCAGGGCCAGACGGTGCCCTGGTGGTAGGCGTGGTCTCGCTCGGCCGGGCCGCCGCTGTGCCGGCCGACGTAGGCGGGTGCGTCGGGCGCGAGGGAGCGCAGGCCGATCGAGGTGAGCAGCGCCTCGCGGCACACCTCCACCACCCGCGGGTCCACGATCGGCGCGTGCGGCAGGCCGACGGCGAGCAGCTGGTTCGGGCGGAGGGACGGGTCGTCGCCGCCCGGCCCGTCGACGACGTCGTAGAGTCCGAGCCCGTCGGGCCGGGGGAAGCGACGCCGGAACGAGGCCGTCGCCAGCTCCGCGGCGGCGCCCCAGTCGTTCGGCCGGCCGATGCGGTCGAAGAGGTCCGCGGTCACGGTGAGCCCCTCGATCCACAGCGCGTTGATCTCGACCGGCTTTCCGCGGCGTTCGGTGACGGGCCGGCCGCCGACGCGGGCGTCCATCCAGGTGAGCGCGAATCCGGGGGACCCCTGCGTGAGCAGGCCGTCGACCGGGTCGGCCGCGATGCCGTAGCGCGTGCCTTTCTGGTGGTGGCTGAGAACGTCGTGCATGCTGTCGCCGAGGGCGGCGACGATGTCCAGGTCCCCTGTCGCGTCGACGTACCGGCCGATGGCGTGCAGGAACCACAGGGCCGCGTCCGCGGTGTTGTATTCCAGTGTTCCGGTGTCCGCGGTGTTGGCGAGCATCCCCTCCGACACCGTCGCACTGGCCCGCGTCAGGACCTCGCGGGCCTCGTCGAGCCGGTTGGTGGCCAGCAGCAGCCCCTCGAAGGACGTCATCAGGTCGCGCGACCACTCGCCGAACCAGGGGTAGCCGGCTACGGCCGAAGGCCCCGCGGGGGTGTCGATGACGAACTGGTCGGCCGCGACCGCGAGCTGCCGTCCGGCGGCGTCGGTGGCGCCGGCCTGCCGGCTCAGCTTGCGTGCTCGCCGGCGTGCCTCGTTGATGAGGCGGGTGGCCGGCGGCAGGACGCCGTCGAAGGGCGTCGCGGCCGCGGTGATCTGCACGGTACCGCCGGGCTCCAGCTCGGCGGTGAACCGCCCGGCCGCCCAGAGATCCTCGACCGGGTTCAGCCCGCGGGCGGCCTCCTCGCGGGCGTACACCCCGCGGTACCAGTCGCCGTCGGGCTGCCACCCCGGGCCGGCCACCCGGTAGGCGTTCTCGAACTCGAAGCCGCCGGCGACCGCGGTCACCTCCGGCGCGCCGCCGGCGAGGCGTTCGCCGTGCGCGTCCCGCCACGTGCACAGCGGGATCAGGTCCAGCACGACCGGGCGTGGGGCCTGCAGCAGCCGGAACACGACGCCGACCGCGGGGCGGCCGTGCGCCATCGCGAGCTCGCGCTCCAGCACCACGTCGCCGAGGTCCCAACGCCAGCTCGGCACGCCGTGCTCGAGGCTGAACTGCGCGAGATGCGTGTGACCGGCGGGGTCGACGGCGCCGCCGGCCCATTCGTCGGTGGCGAGCCGGAACACTCGTTCGCCGACCCGCACGACGGGCTCCAGCGCCGCGAGGCCGAGCCTTCGGGAGCTCGCTCCGGGTGACGCGACCACCAGCAGCCCGTGATACCGGCGGGTGCGCAGACCGGAGACCGTGCCCATCGCGTATCCGCCGAGCCCGTCGGTCACCAGCCACTCGCGGGAGGAGGCGAGCTCGAGGTCGCCGCAGACCTGCCGGCCGAAGGCGATCATGACCGCGCCTCCAGGCGCTCGGGCCGCCGCGACGTCGGCCGGGCCACGAGCTCCGCCAGCAGGCCGGTCCAGCCGGTCTGGTGCGACGCGCCGAGCCCGGCGCCGTTGTCGGCGTGGAAGTACTCGTAGAACAGCAGGTTGTCGCGCCAGCGCGGGTCTTCCTGCAGCGGCCGCACCCACCCGTGCGCGGGTCTGCGACCGTCGGGCCCGCGGCGGTACAGCGAGAGCATCCGCTGCCGCAGGTCCTCGGCGATCTCCCCGGCGGTGCGCAGCTGCCCGGACCCGGTCGGGTACTCGATCTTCATCGACTCGCCCAGGTGCGAGTGGTAGTCCTCCAGCGTGCGCAGCACGAGGTAGTTCAGCGGTACCCACAGCGGCCCGCGCCAGTTCGAGTTGCCGCCGAACATGCCGGTGCTCGACTCCGCCGGCTCGTAGCCGACGCTCGCGGTGTAGCCGGGCAGCTCCACGCTGAACGGGTTCTGCGCATGCCACCGCGACAGCGCGCGCAGGCCGTACGGCGACAGGAAGCTGTCCTCGTCGAACAGGTGCGTCAGGACGCGGCGTACCCGACCCTGCGCGGCGACGCCGACGCCGACGAACCGCTCGCCGTCGGGCCTGGTCAGGACATGCTCCTCGGGTATCTCCGCGAGGCTCTTGCAGCGCCGGCGTACCCGCTGGAAATCCTCCTCGTGCAGGACCTTGGTGGAGAACAGCGGGATGATGCCCACCATCGACCGGACCCGCAGCGGCACGGCGGAGCCGTCGGCGCCGCGCAGGACGTCGTAGTAGAACCCGTCGTTGTCGTCCCACAGGTCCTTGCCGTGCATCGCCTCCGAGATCAGCCCGAAGTGCTCCATGAACTTGACGGCGAGGTCGTCCAGCGCCGGGTTGTGCCGGGCCAGTTCGTAGGCCATCTCCAGCAGGTTGATGCAGTAGAAGGCCATCCAGGCCGTCGCGTCGGACTGCTCGAGGGAGAACCCGGCGGGCAGGTGGGAACGGTCGATCGGACCGATGTTGTCCAGGCCCAGGAATCCGCCCTCGAACAGGTTGTTGCCCTCGGCGTCCTCCCGGTTGACCCACCAGGTGAAGTTCAGGACCAGCTTGGAGAAGACCCGGGTCAGGAAGGCGATGTCGCGCCGCCCGTCGATCTGGAACACCTGCAGCGCCGCCCACGCCTGCACCGGAGGGTTGAGGTCGTCGAACGCCCACTCGTAGGCCGGGATCGCGCCGTTGGGGTGCTGGAACCACTCGCGGCAGAGCAGGATCAGCTGGTACTTCGCGAAGGCCGGGTCGAGGTGGGCGAGCGCGACGGCGTGGAAGGCCGAGTCCCACGCGGCGAACCACGGGTACTCCCAGGGATCGGGCATCGACATGATGTCGGAGGCGTCCAGGTGGCGCCAGCCGGCGTTGCGGCCGAGCCGGCGGCCCGGCGGCGGTGGCGGCTGCGCGGGGTCGCCGCTGAGCCACCGGCCGACGTCGTAGTGGTAGAACTGCTTGCCCCAGATCATGCCGGCGAACCCCTGCCGCATGATCATCCCGTCCTCGGCGCTGGTGCCGGGCGGGGTCAGCGCCGCGTAGAACGTGTCGGCCTCGTCGCGCCGCTGGGTGAGCACCTCCTCGAAGGCCGGGCCGAACGCGTCCGGGCCGGCGTCCGGCGCCAGGCGCAACGACAGTTCCACCGTCTCGCCGGGCGGCACCGTGAGCCGGTACCAGAACGCCGCCTTCGTACCCTCCTGGGCCGGGTTGACGGTGCCGGCGCCGTGGACGATGTGGTCGTTGATGCCGTCCTTCGGGTACGCCGTGGCCGGCGGGCTGCCGAACAGCCGTTGCGTGTTGGTCTCGTTCTCGCAGTACAGCTGCGCCGGGAGCGTGCCGTCGGGCGCCGGCGCGGCCTGCAGCACCAGCGGGCCGAGGTTCTCGTGCTCGATGCCGATCCCGGACCCGCCGGCGACGTCCACGTGGGCCAGGCGCGGCTTCGGTGCGCCCGCCTCCCAGGACCACGTGTTGCGGTACCACACCGTCGGCAGCACATGGATCGTCGCCGCCTCGGGCCCGGCGTTGGTCAGCCGGACCCGGATCCGCACGTCCGTGGGGTCAGCCTTCGCGTAGTCGGCCTCGACGATCCAGTACCGGTCGTCGTCGAAGACGCCGGTGTCGAGCAGCTCGAACTCCGGCTCCTGCCGCGAACGGGTGCGGTTCTCGGCGACCAGCCGCTCGTACGGGAAGGCCCGCTGCGGGTAGTGGTAGCGCCAGCGCAGCCAGGCGTGGCTCGGTACCGCGTCGAGGTACCACCAGTACTCCTTGGCGTCCTCGCCGTGATTGCCCTCGTTGCCGGTCAGCCCGAAGATGCGCTCCTTGAGGATCGGGTCCTGCCCGTTCCACAGCGCGAACCCGAAACACAGCCGCTGCTGCGCGTCGCAGATGCCGCCGAGGCCGTCCTCGCTCCATCGGTAGGCGCGGGACCGCGCGTGGTCGTGCGGAAACGCCTCCCACGCCGTGCCGCCGCCGCTGTAGTCCTCGCGTACCGTGCCCCACGCCCGTTCGCTGAGGTACGGACCCCACAGGTACCACGGGCTCGCGTCGAGCAGCCCGTCCTCGGGGGGCCCGAACGACGCCACCCGCTCCCGCTCCGGATTGTTCACATCGCAAGATGATCATCCCCGCCGCGCGACGTCGTCACCCAGCCCGCGTGAGCTTCAACGGCCCGGCGTTGTCAGGAGCTGGTGAGGATGACGAGCTGCCGGGTCGTCCGGGTCATCGCGACATAGCGGTCGACCGCTGCTTCGATGCCCTCGCCGAACGCCTCGGGGTCGATGAGCACGACCAAGTCGAACTCGAGCCCCTTCGACAGCTCCGGGGTCAGCGACCGGACGCGGGGCATCGCCGGGAACGTCGCCGAGAACCCTGGATCGCCGATGACGCAGGCGATCCCATCGGCGTGCGCGGCGAGCCAGGTGTCGAGGATCGAGGCCAGATCCGCGGCGGATCCGTGTACGACGGGGACGCCGCTGCCGCGGATGGAGGTCGGTACGTTGGCGTCCGGGAGTACGGCCCGGATGACCGGCTCGGCTTCGGCCATGGCCTCCTTCGGCGTGCGGTAGTTGATGCTCAGGGAGGCCAGGTTGATCCGGTCGAGCCCGTTGCGCTCGAGCCGTTCCTGCCACGACTCCGTGAACCCGTGCCTGGCCTGCGCGCGGTCCCCGACGATGGTGAAGCTGCGGGACGGGCAGCGCAGCAGCAACATCTGCCACTCGGCGTCGGTCAGTTCCTGCGCCTCGTCCACGACGATGTGCGCGAACGGGCCGGCGAGCCGGTCCGGTTCGGTACCGGGCAGCGCGGCCTCGTCGACCAGGGAGTTGCGCATGTCCTGCCCGTACAGCATCGTCAACACGCCTTCACCGTCGTCATAGGCATCGGCATGGATCAGGTCGTCGACGACGTCGGCCATGCGCGCGCGTTCGGCGGCGGCAGCGGCGGTGTGCTGCCGCCGCCGTCGTGACGCCTCCGGGTCGCCGAGCCGCTGCCGTGCCGCGTCCAGGAGCGGCAGGTCGGACACCGTCCAGGCCTGCGCGTCCGTGCGCTGCAGCTGCTGAACGTCGTCGCGGCTGAGCCAGGGAGCGCACTTGCGCAGGTAGGCGGGTACCGACCACAGGTCACCGACGAGGTCGGCCGCCTCGAGCAGCGGCCAGGCGCGGTTGAAGGCCGTGCGCAGCTCCCTGTCGCGCTCCAGCGACATGCGCAGGAGGTGCTCCGGCTCGTCGCCGTCGTGCTTGTTCGCCAGGGTGGTGAGCAGTTCCTCCCAGACCTGGTCGCGCGCCTCGTTGTGCGGCGTGCCGGGTGCAGCTTCAAACGCCTCGGCCCAGTCGTCGGCGCTCAGCCAGATGTCCGACTCGTCGGTGGTGACCGCCATCCCCTTGGCGGGCGGCTCCTCGTAGAACCTGACGGCCGCCTCGATCGCCCGCACCAGCTGAGCGGACGACTTCAGCCGGGCCACCTCCGGGTCGGTCTCGATCGCCGCCGCCGCTCCTTCGGCGACGAGGTCCCGCAGAGTGCAGATCAGCACGTCCTCCTCCCCGAGGCTGGGCAGGACGTCGGCGACGTAGGCCAGGTAGGGCTGGTGCGGGCCGACGAACAGTATGCCGCCCCGGCGGTGACCGAGGCGGGGGTCGGAGTAGAGGAGGTAGGCGGTGCGGTGCAGCGCGACGACGGTCTTCCCGGTGCCCGGACCGCCGTCGACGACGAGAGCGCCGTGGGACCCCGCTCGGATGATGGCGTCCTGGTCGGCCTGGATGGTGCCGAGCACGTCCCGCATCCGGGCCGACCGGTTGCCGCCCAGGCTGGCGATGAAGGCGGACTGGTCGTCGAGCGCGGCGTGCCCCTCGAGCCCGTCCGGGGTGAACACCTCGTCCCAGTAGTCGGTGATCCGGCCCTTGGTCCAGCGGTACCTGCGGCGGCTCGCCAGACCCATCGGGTTGGCGTGGGTCGCCGCGAGAACGGCTCGGCCGCCGGGGAGCGCCAGTCGAGCAACAGCCGGCGACCCGCTCCGTCCGTGAGGCCGAGACGTCCGACGTACACAGGCTCGGGGTTGTCCGCGCCGACCATGCGACCCAGGCACAGGTCCATGCCGAAGCGGCGCAGGGCGCGCAGGCGAGCGCTCAGCCGGTGGACCGCCTGGTCCCGGTCCAGCGCCTGCCGGCCTTTACCGCCGGACGCCTTGCGCTCGGCGTCGAGGCGGCCGGACAGGTCGGCGATCGACTGCGCGAGGCTCGCCGCGATGGCCGCGAAGTGCTGCTCATCGCGGGCGATCAGCGCCGGGTCGGCCTTGGGGGAGAGGTGGTCGGGAAGGTAGAACACGCCGGTGGCCAGGGGGTCCACGTCATCAGCTCCGATCTGAGGCCGCCAGCGATTCTGCGGCAGGACCCGGGTCTTGCCACAAGCCCCCCGGTGCGATATACGTTGAGAATGGAAAGGGGCGCGGAGCGCTTACCTTTCCATTTCTTTGTTTAGAGCGACCGTCAATTGGCTGGCAGCGGCAGTCCGCGAGCAAGGCCTCCGTGGCCATGCGCCCGGCGCCCACAGTGCATGGGACTCTCCATGATCACGGAGCGAACGTGCTGGCCCTTGTGCATTTTTACTCCGTGATCACGGCGAACATGATGGTCGGGCGACGCAGATCGCAGGCATTTAGGCTGCTTTTGTTAGGGCCGCTTTTTGTTAGGGCTGTGCCGCCGTCTGGCAGCGCATGCCGTTCAGGACGAAGATGTCGGGAATCGTCCCGGCGTGCTGACCGTCGATGTTGGCGCCGACGTCGGTCACCGACACGCCGGCTCCGAGATCCGGATGGCCGTCGAGGCCGGTGACGGTGACCTGTGCGCCCTGTTGGTGCCACGTCCCGTTCCAGCCGGACTCCGTGTGTACCCGACCGTCGACGTCGAAGCTGAGAGCCCATTCCGGCAGCGTCTTCCGGCCGGTGTTGGTGATCGACAGCGCCACGGTGGCGCCGTTGTCCCAGGCCTGCTTCACCTGGTACGCGACCGTGCACGACGCGGTGGACGCCGGGCCCGCGCCGGTGCTCGGCGAACTCGTCGCGCCCGCCGAGGCGCCGGCTCCGGGCAGGCTCGACGCGGACGCGCTCGGTGCGGGCCCGCCGGACCCGGTGGACCACCGGACCTGGCCGGACCCTCCGGAGCGCAGCAGCGCGCCGGCGACGGCCGTCCCGGCGAAGCCGACGGCCACGGCCACGGCGCAGCCCACGACCACCTTCCGCAGCCGGCCGGGCCGTGCCCGCGGCGGGTGCTCCGTCGTCGCCGGCAACTCCCTGGTGTAGCCCAGGTTGGCGGTCTCGTCGTGCGACGGATTGACGACGCGGACGTCGACGGCACCCACCCGTACACCTGCCAGGGCCGCGAGGCGATGGGCCAGTGCCGCCGAGGACGGGCGCATGGCCGGTTCGGCGGCGAGGCAGCGCTGGTAGAGCGTCGCGACCTCCAGCGGCATCCCCGGGATCAGCGGTAGCGGCGCCGGCTCCGGGTCGTCGCGCAGCAACCCTGCCCGGCCCGTCGCCGGCGGGTGGCCGGTCAGCGCCGCGAACAGCACGACGCCGAGCGCGTACACGTCGGCGGCCTGCTCCCGGGCGCGGTCCGCCGGACCGGTCCGGCGCTCGGGCGCGGCATAGGCGGACCTGCCGCCGCCCGCTCTGGCGCGGACGATCGAGGCGATGCCGAAGTCGACCACCTTGACGCCGACGTCGGTGAGCATGATCGTCTCGGGCGTGACGTCTCCGTGCGCCAGGCCGCGGGCGTGCGCCGCCGACAGCGCGGCGGCGACATGGGCGCACACCTCGACGGCGCCGCGCCACGGCAGCGGACCGCGGCTGAGCCGGTCGGCGAGCGGGACTCCGTCGATGAGTTCCATCACGATGAAGGCCTCGTCGCCGGCCACGCCGTAGTCGTGGACGGCTCGGACGTTCGGATGGTTCAGCAACGCCGCGGCCTGTGCGGCGGCCCGCAGGCGCCCGTCGGCATCCAGCTTCGCGGCGAGCAGCCGCACGGCGACCCGCCGCCGGAGGACCTCGTCCTGCGCACTCCAGACGAAGGAGGTTCCGCCCTCACGCACGCGTTCGATCAACCGGTACCGACCGGACACCAGCCTCGGCATCTCCACCACGCAGACAGTGTGCCACAGACATTTCTGTTCAAATGCCAGGGAATACTGGCGAATATGGACAACCCTCGCTAGCCCCACGGCCTCAGGTACCGGTTCATGATCGATGCGCGGTCACGCGTCCGGGCGGATTGTATGAAGCGCCGGCCCGGCACGCATTCCCGCGGGACGGGCCGGCGCGGTTACCGGGTGATGCCGAGCGTGGCGATCAGGTCCTCGTGGAGCTCGAACCAGACCCGGTGGCACGAGTCGACCTCGACGCCGGTGATCCACGCCGGGTCGTGGCCGGCCCGGGCCAGCGCGGCGGCGAACCGGTCGTGGTAGCCGGCGAACCGGCCCAGGTGGGTGGCCAGGGGCCGTTCGAGCTCGCGCAGCTCGCCGGCGAGGCCGGCCAGCCGGCGGAACGTGTCCGCGGGACCGCCGGCGTCCAGCTGCCATGCGGTGAAGATCTGGGTCGCCCGGGAGTTGAGCGGCAGGAACCGTTCGTGGACGGCGGCGACGGTCCCGTGGGCGCCGGCGCGGTCGAGCTCGTCGCGGAGCTGGGCCTCGTTGCGCCGGTACCCGTTCCCGGTGAGCGACCACCCGGTCAGGTCGGCGAACGAGGACCTGCTGAGCCAGCCGTGTGCCTGGGCGTCCAGGAGCTCCTCGCGGGTCTGGTCGGTGTCGAGGCCGAACCGGGCGGCGACGGCGGCGGTGCCGGCGAAGCCTTTGAGCCGCACCGCGTGCAGCGCCAGCAGCTCGATGGGAGACGGGTGGCCCATCAGTCGCATCCTCCGGTGATCGTGCCGGCGGTCCCGTCGACGGTGACGGGTGCGCCGTCGGTCAGGCTGGTCATCGCGTCACCGGCGCCGACGACGGCGGGGATCCCGAACTCCCGCGCGACGATGGCCGCGTGGCTGAGGACGCCGCCGGTCTCGGTGACGACGGCGGCGGCGAGGCGGAACAGCGGGGTCCAGGCCGGGTCGGTGGTCCGGCATACCAGGATGTCGCCGTGCCGGACGCTGGAGAACTCATCGACCGAGCGCACGAGGCGGGCCGGTCCCCGCGCTCGGCCGGGACTGCTGGGCACACCGGTGACCAGCGGGGCAGCCGAGTCCCGGCCGGCCTCGGCCGCCGGGTCGCCGAGCGCGGTGATCGGGCGTGCCTGCAGCAGCCAGATGTGGTCGTCGCGGACCACCCACTCGACGTCCTGGGCTCGGCCGAAGAGGTCCGCGCACCGCCGGCCGAGCGCGACGAGCCGGGGTACCTCGTCGGGCGGCACACAACCGCGGGCCCGGTCCGCTTCGGGGACGGGCGAACGCACCAGCCCGTGCTCGCGCAGGTCGAGCCGGGTCTGTTTGGTACCGACGGTGACCCGGACGGTGTCCGCGGGCGCGGTCACGATGATCTCGTCGGGAGTCACCGCGCCGGAAACGACGGACTCCCCGAGGCCCCAGGACGCGTTGATCACCACCGCGTCGGCGCCGGTGCGGGGGTCGCGGGTGAACAGCACGCCCGCGTGGTCGGCCTCGACAAGCTCCTGCACGAGCACCGGCGCGGCGGGCTCGCCGTCGAGGTCGAGGTGTGCCCGATAGCCGCGCGCCCGGTCCGTCTGCGGCGAGGCGGCGCAGCGCCGGATCGCGGCCAGGACCTCGTCGAGGCCCCGGGCGCCGAGGACGGTTTCCAGCTGCCCGGCGAAGGACGCCGTCGCGGAGTCCTCGGTCAGCCCCGACGATCGGACCGCGAACGCCCGGCCGCGCAGCCGGCCCAGGTGCTCCGCGACCACCCGAGGGCCGGCGGCCGGGTCGGTGACGACGAACCCGTCCGGGACGGGAAGGCCGGCGCGCAGCAGCACGGCGAGCCCGTGGGCCTTGCGGCCGCAGGCGGGGCCGGCGTGGACGAGCGGGACGACGCTCACGAACCGGCGTCCCCGTCGAGCCGGGCCAGCACCCGCTCGTGCCGCTGCTGCGCCGCCTGAGCGGTCCGCAGGCCCAGCGGCCGCGCGACCTGGGCCCAGGTCAACCCCTCGGCGCGGGCGACGAACAGCAGGCCCGCCTCGAGCTGGTCGAGCTCGGCGCGGGCGGCGGCGAGCAGCGCGATCGCGGCCAGCAGGTCGTCGGGCAGCTCCAGCGTCCCGCGGTCGGTGCTGGCGCGCCACAACGCCTGGCGGATCAGCGTGAACGCGTCGTGCGGCTGGTCGTCGGCCAGCCACGGCAACCGGGGCAGGTCCTCGCCGCCGCGGGCGGTCAGCCGATCCCGCGCCCACCGCTCGACGGCCCCCGCCGATTGATCGTCCGATCCTTCAAGCACGCGCCCAGCATCGACTTCAACAATCTGTTTGTCAACAGGCTGTTGAGGTTCGCGATCGCGGGATCGGCTAGCCGAGCGGCTTCCAGTAGTCTTCCGACGGATCCTGAGCCGTGAGCCATCGCAGGAGCGCCTCGATCGACGAGCGGTGCGACTCCGAACAGACCTCGTGCCACCGGTACAGCAGCAGCTCGTGGATCCGGACGGCCCGCAACGCGCAGTCGACGACCCAGGCGTCCACGGCCCGGACGACGGCGACCTCCTCGGCATCTCCCCGCAGCAACGCGGTGCAGTCGATGTCCGTGGCGATCTGGAATCCGTCGCCGGCCGCGAACACGGAAAACTCGACGGTCCGCTCGCCCGAATCCACGTCGATCGTCCGCGCGAACACGATGACGTCGTCACCGGCGGGCACGGGCATGCCGTTGCCGGCCGCACCGGGCGGAATCACATAATGTACCCAGAACGTCATGCGTCAGATGCTAAGCACCCTCGGGCTGCTGCCGTGCGTGCTGGGAGGTCATCCGGTGTCCGAATCGGTGTTCCTGACGGCGGCGATCGCTGTTGCGAAACCGTGCCTGCGGGCGTATCTCAGAGCACCGGTCAAGCCGGCATCGGGATGGTCGCAAGAGCAGTGGGCCGGCATCGCCGCGCCCGGTCCGGGTCGAGCGCCGTACCTCGACGAGCTTCCCGCCGCGATCGAGGAATGCGACCGGTGGATCGACGGCGACTACGCGACCGTGCTCCGTGAGTTGGCCCATGACGACGAGCTGATGTTCCGGTTCGACGAGGCGAGCGGCTCGCTGGCCATCGACCTCTCCTGCCGGGCCGACTTCCGGCTGCCGACGCTGGTCTGGGCGTTCACGGTACTTCGCGGGATCGCCGAGTTCATGGCGGACGGCGACCATGGGATCGTGACCGCGACCACCGACTGGAACGAGGACAGCATCCTGATGCGGCTGGCGCCGAAACACGCGGCATTTCTCGACTCCGACGGCGACGCCAGAGCCCGCGCGGAGGCAAGGAACCGCGAGATCGACATTCGATCCGCGGCCTGTGATGCCGATCAGGCCGACTCCGCCGCCGAAACCATCGACTGGCTGATCGACGACTGACGTCAGGATCCGCGTCCGGATCAGCTGAGCAGCGCGTCGCCCCGCGCGGTGCGCACGTAGAAGACCAGCCGGCCGGCCCGCCGCCGGGTGACCAGGCCAGCGGCCGCGAGCCGCGAGAGGTGGGCCGAGACCCCGCTCGGGGCCAGCCCGGTGCGGCGCGCCAGCGATGTCGTCGTCGACGGGGTCGTCAGCTCGACCAGCAGGGCCGCCCGGGCCTGGCCGAGCACCGGTGCGAGGTCGACCGCGGGTGGGTCATCGAACCACATCGCGCCCACGCCCCGAGTGGGATATCGCAGCACCGGCGCCCAGGGCTCGGACGCCTTGACGAAGACGTTCGGCCACGCGAACAGCGACGGCACGAGCACCAGGCCGCGCCCGCCGAGCTCGTGGTGCAGATCCAGCTCGGGCCGGTTCACCGACAGCACGCCGTCCGACCACGAGATCGTGGGATCGAGTTCGGAGAACATCCGGTGCGGGCCCGCGTCGGCCAGGCGCCGTGCCCGAAACATCACCTGTCGTTCGTTCGCCGCAACCACACCTTGCGCGCGATCACCGTCGCTGGAGCGCTCGTGAACTTCGCGACCGCGGGCACGGTCGCGATGCTGCCGCTCATGCTGGTCCAGGAACTGCACTGGTCGGAGGGCCAGCTGGGTCTCTTCCTCGGTGCCAGCGGAACCGGTGGCCTGCTCGGAGCGTTCTTCGGGGAGCGGTTGTCGAGGTTCCTCGGTGCCGGTCGCTCGGTACTCGTGATCGGTCTGGTGATCGCTCCGGTCTCGTTCGTGGTGCCGCTTGCCGGTCGGGCCGTTCCCGGGCCGGTCGCCGCGCTCGCGTGGGCACTCGTGATCTTCAAGGTCGGCTTCGACAGCGTGGTGCTGATGTCGTTCCGTCAGCACGTCACGCCGTCGCGGCTGCTGGGACGCGTCAACGGCACCCTGCGCGTGATCTTCAGCGGCGCGCTCACGCTCGGCGCGGCGGTGGCGGCATTCATCGGCGATCTCTCCGGTCCGCGCGCCGCCACCTGGGTCGCCTGCGCCGCGCTCGCGCTGGTGTGGGTGCCGATCCTGTACTCCCCGATGCGCCGGCAGACCCTCGGCGGATCTTGAACCTCGTTCCGTCGCTGGCGCGGCCCGACACGGGTCGGCGCTGTTCGGGGCGAGTCGGGGCACTATCGTTCTGGCGTGCACATTCGATTCGACGTGCCGGCCGATCCCGCCTATCCGGGCCGCGTGGCCGCGGTGCTCAGCAGCGTCCGGCTGCGCAAGTACGGCTACATCGGCGCGGCGCTGCTGGCGGCCGGGGTGATCGGGCTCGCCGTGCGGGAGGCCGGCTGGGGTGAGCGGGCCTCGTCGCTGTACCTCGCGATGGTCGTGGGCGGCCTGCTCTCGATGCTGTACTCGCCGTGGGTGCGGTTCAACGCCCGGCGCCGCTCCAGTAGCTACGCCGTCGAGGGCAGCTACGACATCACCGACGACAACATCATGATGCACAGCGGCTCCGAGTCCGGCGGCATCGCCTGGGAAGGGGTCACCCGGGTGGTGGACACACCCGAGTTCTGGATCCTGTACGTCGGACGGATGCCGGCAACCGTGATCCCGCGCCGCTTCATGTCCGCCGAGGACGCCGAGACGCTCGGAACCTTCATGGCGGAGCACGGGCTGCTCGACTCCTGACGGGCACGCCTATTCGCCGCTCGGAGGCTGCCCGTCGTAGACGAGAAGTCCGTCGTCGCGGAGACGTACTCGCGGGTTGAGCGGATGCGGGACGAGCCGGCCGTCGTGCATCAGATGCAGGACAGGCCATCCGCGTGCGAGCACCACGAAGTCGGCGATGAGGCGACGGTGGCAACGCCACCAGACGGCTTCGCTGCACATGACGGCCGTCCGCCGATCCGCGGCCTCCTCGAGGAGCAGCGTGATCGCGTCGAGGAAGTCCGGCGTCCGGGTGTGTGCGGCGTATCCACGGAAGGACTCGTTGCGCCAGGCGGTGTCGGGTGAGTCCGGCGGCGATTTGCGGAATCCGCCCAGTCGCGGTTCCCGGCGGTACGCGATCCCGAGATCGGGCAGCCACTGCCGCAACCGCTCCCTGCCGACGTCCGGGTTGCGGCGGCTTCCGGGCGCGCTCCTGACATCCACCACGGCGGCGATTCCCGCTGGGCGAAGCAGGTCTGCGAGCTGGTCGCGGTCCGCCGTACCGTGTCCGAAGGTGACGAGCGCCGGCTGTCCCATGCCTTCCAGGATCGTCCGATCCCGGGGCTCGCTGCCGCCGACGGGAGCGAGTCATCCTCGGGGTTCAACCGCGCCGGCACTCGGCGGGGGCGTGCCGGCGCGGGCCAGGATGCCGATGGCGGCGGCCGCGCAGGTGGCGCCGATCGCGGTCAGCGTGATGCCGTAGCCGGCGGCGGTGGCCAGGGCCGCGGCGGCGAGCGGGGCGGCGGCCCTCGCGAGGGTGACCGGGGTGGCGAGGGTGCCGGCGATGGTGGCGTAGCCGGTGGTGCCGTACCGGTCGGCGAGCAGGGCCGGTGAGGCGAGCGATGCGACGCCGAACCCGACGCCGAACGCGACCACCCCGGCCACCGCGCCGGTGCGGCGCCGGCCAGCACCGGCAGCGCGGCCGCGGCGACGGCCTGCACGGCGAACACGCCGGCCACGACCGTGGTCATGCGGAACCTGCGGCGGGCGCCGGTGAGCAGCAGCCTCCCGGCCACCGACAAAACACCGAGCAGGCCGGCGACCGTGGCGGCGAACATGGCCGGGTGACCCTTGCCGGCCAGGAAGCCGACGAGGTGGATGGTCATGGCGCTCATGGCGGCGCTGTGGGCGACGAACGCGGCGGCGAGGCACCAGAACCGGCGGTCGCGGTGGGCGGCGCGGACCGCTGCCGCCCGCTCGGCGGCACTCGGGCGCCGGGTTCCGTCGTGCCGGCCGGCCGGTGGGCGCACGACGGCGTAGTGCAGGGGGACGGCGACGGCCGCATAGAGCGCGGCGAGGATCAGCAGGGTCGTGCGCCAGCCGTGGTGCTGTTCGAGCAGCCCGGTGAGCGGCATGAAGATGGTGGAGGCGAACCCGGCCACGATGATCATCGCAAGGATCGCCCGCGGTTGCCGCTCGGCGTCGAACCAGGAGACGACTCCTTGTTGACGCACGCGATGTAGATCAGTAATCATTGAGTCAATGAATGTTGAGCTTGCTTCGTTGCGGGCGCGGGCCCGGGTGCACGCCGCGCTCGGCGACCCCGCCCGCCTTGCCATCGTCGACGCCCTGACCCTCGGCGACGCCTCACCCGGCGAGATCGGCCACGACCTCGGCCTGCCGACCAACCTCGTCGCGCACCACGTCAAGGTGTTGCAGGACGCGGGGCTGGTCGCGCGCAGCCGGTCGGAGGGCGACCGGCGCCGCACCTATCTGCGGCTCGTGCCCGAGGTTCTCGCATCGCTTGCCCCGCCCTGTCTGGACCCCGCCGAGCGGGTGGTGTTCGTCTGCACGCACAACTCGGCGCGCTCGCAGCTGGCCGCCGCGCTGTGGCGGCACCGGGTCGGCGGCCCGGTCGCCTCGGCCGGCACCCATCCCGCTGTGCGGGTGCACCCGCGCGCGGTGAAGGTCGCCCACCGGCACGGCCTGGCCCTCGACCCGACCGGCACCGCAAAGATCGGCGACGTCGTCCGCGAGGGCGACCTCGTCATCGCGGTCTGCGACAACGCCCACGAGGACCTCGCCGGGCCGGCCGCCCCGGTCCACCCGCGCCTGCACTGGTCGGTGCCGGACCCGGTCCGGACCGACACCGACGCCGCGTTCGAGGCCGCCTACACCGACCTCGCCGGCCGCATCGACCGCCTCGCGCCGGCGGTCGTCCCCGACTCTCGCCTTCCCGAGTAGCACCCGGAGTCCCGTCATGACCGACGCGCTCGCCCGCTTCTACCATCCGGACCTTTCCGTCGATCAGCACCTCGCCCTGCGCACGGCCGCCCTGCGCCTGGCCGGGGAGTTCGACGGCATGTACGGCACCGAGACGATCGAACGGTTCCTGCACACCAGCTACGACCGGTTCGCCAGCCTCTCCAGCGTGCCGAACTTCCTGCCCCTGCTCGCCGAACGCTTCGCCCGCCAGCGCCTGCGCGCCCTCGCCCGGGTCGAAGGGCATCACCACGACGGCAAACCGGTCGTGCTGTTCCTGTGTACCCACAACGCCGGCCGATCCCAGATGGCCCTCGGGTTCTTCGCCCACCTCGCCGGCGACCGAGCCGTCGCCTGGTCCGGCGGGTCGGAGCCCGGCTTCGAGATCAACCCGGCGGCGGTCGCGGCCATGGCCGAGCGCGGCATCGACATCACGGACGAGTACCCGAAACCGTGGACCGACGAGATCGTCCGCGCCGCTACCGTCGTGGTCACCATGGGTTGCGGCGATGCCTGCCCTGTCTTCCCCGGCACCCGCTACGAGAACTGGGACGTCGACGACCCGGCCGGTCTGGGCGTCGCCGACGTCCGGCCGATCCGCGACGAGCTCGAACGCCGCGTCCGCCGGCTGATGGACCAGCTCGCCATTCCCACCGCATGACCCCGATCAGGCCCTGATCGCGACGCCGCGCCTCGCCGGGGACACCGGCCTGGTCTGCCGGCTGCTGCCCGACGCGATCGAGGCGGCCGCCGCCTACCTCTGCGAGCTGGCCACCCGCACTCGCGCCAACAGCGAATCTCTCCCGGAGTGTTGATGAGCACCGCTGACACCACCGCCTCCGTACCCCACACGGCGGTCGCCCGGCTGTCCCGCCTGGACCGTCTCCTGCCCGTCTGGATCGGCCTGGCCATGACCGCCGGCCTGCTGCTCGGCCGGCTCATCCCCGGACTCAACAGTGCGCTGGAAGCGATCAAGGTCGGCGGTATCTCCCTGCCGATCGCCCTCGGACTGCTCATCATGATGTATCCGGTCCTGGCGAAAGTCCGCTACGACCGGCTCGACACCGTCACCGGTGACCGCCGGCTGCTGATCTCCTCGCTGATCCTCAACTGGCTGCTCGGTCCGGCGGTCATGTTCGCCCTCGCCTGGATCTTCCTGGCCGACCAGCCCGAGTACCGCACCGGGCTCATCATCGTCGGGCTCGCCCGCTGCATCGCCATGGTCATCATCTGGAACGACCTGGCCTGCGGCGACCGCGAAGCCGCAGCCGTCCTGGTCGCCCTCAACTCCGTGTTCCAGGTCCTCGTCTTTGGCCTGCTCGGTTGGTTCTACCTCACCGTGCTACCCGGCTGGCTGCACCTACCCGGCGCGCACCTCGACATCTCCGGCTGGGACATCGCCCGCAACGTCCTGATCTTCCTCGGCCTTCCCCTGCTCGCCGGCTACCTCACCCGCCGCCTCGGCGAACGCGCCAACGGCCGAACCTGGTACGAACAGCGCTTCCTGCCCAAGATCGGACCGGCCGCGCTCTACGGGCTGCTGTTCACCATCGTCATCCTCTTCGCCCTGCAAGGCGACGCCATCATCTCCCGGCCCTGGGACGTCGCCCGCATCGCACTGCCACTGCTGGCCTACTTCGCCATCATGTGGGCCGGCTCCTACGCCCTCGGCCGCGGCATCGGCCTGAACTATCCCCGCGCCACCACGCTCGCCTTCACCGCCGCCGGCAACAACTTCGAACTCGCCATCGCGGTCGCCATCGGCACCTTCGGCGTCACCTCAGGCCAAGCCCTCGCCGGTGTGGTCGGCCCGCTGATCGAAGTACCCGTCCTCGTCGCCCTCGTCTACGTCAGCCTCGCCCTACGCCAGCGCCTGTTCCCCGCCACCGACGCGGACGCCACCCCTCGTCGTGGCGCTGTACCCGTCCGCCGGTGACGGCGCCGGCGACGTGGTCGTCTCCCGTGCCGATCCGCAGCCCCTCAAGGAGCGCAGCCAATGAGCACCAAGCCCACCGTGCTGTTCGTGTGCGTGCACAACGCCGGTCGTTCCCAGATGGCCGCCGGCTGGCTGCGCCATCTCGCAGGCGACACCGTCGAGGTCCGCTCCGCCGGGTCCGAGCCGGCGGACCGGATCAACCCGGTCGCGGTCGAGGCGATGCGCGAGGCCGGCATCGACATCACCGCCAACGCCCCGCGCAAGCTGGACTGGGACACCGCCGAATCCTCCGACGTGCTCATCACCATGGGCTGCGGCGATGTCTGCCCGGTGTTTCCGGGCAAGCGCTACCTGGACTGGCAGCTCGACGACCCGGCCGGGCAGGGCATCGAGGCCGTCCGGACGATCCGCGACGAGATCAAGCGCCGCGTCGAGCGGCTGCTCACCGAGCTGCCCGGCACGACCGGCTGACCCACCGATCACCGACCGGCTGCCGCGTTTGCCTGCTCACCGGCGGCGAACTCGCCCTCGGCTTCCATGCCTCGCGCGACCTGTCGGATCCGTGCGCCGACCGCTTCCCGCGGCGTTTGTGTATCGGGGGGCGGGCGGGGCATACATGCCTTCGCCATCGCATGTCAGGGAAGAAGGCCACGAAGGTGACGACCGCGACTGAACACCGGCCGCACGGCGGCCATGAGCACACCCACGGCGAAGGCTGTGGGCACGCCACGGTGGTCCATGGCGACCACGTGGACTATCTGCACGAGGGGCACGCCCACCATCGACACGGCGATCACTACGACGAGTGCACCGTGGCGGGCGTGCATACGCCGGCCGAGACACATGAGCACGTCCACGGCGAGGGCTGCGGGCACGACACCGTGTCGCACGGTGACCATGTGGACTACGTGCACGAGGGGCACCGCCACGCCGCCCACGACGATCACTACGACGAGCATTGACCACTCGCTGTGCTACGGCGGCCGCCTCCCGAGCAGGACGGCCGCCGTTCGCTGTGTCAGGCCGCCATCCGGCGCGTTGACCGGTGCCGGTGCTGTGCCGCGCGGAGTTCCGCTTCGGCCTCGGTGCGGTCTCTCCAGCCTCGTACGTCGGTCTGTTTGCCCGGTTCCAGATCCTTGTAGATCTCGAAGAAATGGCCGATCTCCCGCAACTGGTACTCGGGAAGGTCGGCCAGCTCGCCGATCGCCTGCCAGCGGGGGTCGGCGGCCGGCACGCACAGCAGCTTCGCGTCCGGGCCCTGCTCGTCGTGCATCCAGAACACCCCGATCGGCCGCACCCGGACGCCGCAGCCGGGGAACGTGGGCGCGTCCAGCAGCACCATCGCGTCGATAGGGTCGCCGTCCTCGGCCAGCGTGCCGGGGATGTAGCCGTAGTCGGCGGGATAGGCCGTGGCGGTGAACAGGGTCCGGTCGAGCCGGATCCGCCCTTGTTCTTGATCCATTTCGTACTTGTTGCGCGACCCGGCCGGGATCTCGACAACCATGTCGACGTTCATGGGATACCTCCGCTTGGCCAACGGACTGACGCGCCGCGCGTTCCCCCGCGTGACGCCGCGCGGCTGCCGGCGAGTGCGGGATCAGCGATGTGGACACCGAACCGCGCCGCCCAGTCCAGTCTTGCCGCTTACCTCGCGGCTCGTCGAGCTCAGCCTGCTGCCTTCACCTCGATGTCGATCGGTGTACCGCCACGCACCAGCGTGTTGTAGATCGGGCAGCGGTCGCTGAAGTCGTTGACGTACCGCCAGCTCTGCTCCTCGTTCGTGTCGGCGAAGCTGAAGCTCAGCTCGATCCGTTCGAAGCGGGTGCTGTCGTTCTGATCGACCAGGTACGACGCGGCGAGCTCCAGCCGCGGGTACGGCAGTTCCCACTCCACCGAACGCGCCGCGATGATGTTCAACGCGCATCCGGCGAGGCTGGCAAGGAAGTACTCCGCCGTCCCCGGGTGCTCGGCGTGCTCCAGGAGCTTGCTGTTGTCGATGGTGAACGTCGTGTCGTCGCCGGCCGCCGCGAAGCGCCCGACCACATCGGTCGTCCTCAGCGTCAGCGCGTAGGGCCTTCTGCCGGTGTCGGGGTTGGTCATGCGGCACCGCCTTCGGCGGGCGCGCGCTCGGCCAGGCGATTCGGCGCGCTCTTGAGACCGAGGTGCTCGCGCAGCGTCGACGTCGTGTACTCGGTTCGGAATACGCCTCGACGCTGCAGTTCCGGGACCACCAGGTCGACGAACGTGGCGGCCGGCCCGGGCCAGTACGGCTGGCAGATCGCAACGCCGTCGAACGCGCGCTCGTGGAAGTTGGTCTCGACGAAGTCGGCGAGTTGTTTCGCGTCCCCCACGATCGCGGGCTGTGAGATGGGGTTGTTGCCCATGTAGTGGGTCAGGTCTTCGAGCGTGATGTCCTCGTCGTCGAAGCTCGCGATCGCGTTGTCGATGATCCAGGCCTTCTCCGGGATGAGCTTGCGGTCGATCGCCTCCAGGACACGGTCCGCGCCCGTACGGCCGGTCAGGTCGGTCCCGAGCTGGTCTGCGAGCAGCGCCGGCACGAAGACGTTCGTGTTCAGGTCCTGCACCTCACGGAACTTCGCGTGCGCATCGCGCGCGTTCTCGGCGACGTAGGGCGTGATGCCCGAGATGAGGAGGTGGTCGCCCTCCTCGCGCCCATGGCGGACGACCCGGGACTTGATGTCCGCGTAGTACGCCTTGTTCCACTCGGCATTGCGCCAGTGAATGAACCGCATGTCGGCGTACTTGGCGCCGTACTCCAGCGAGCGCTGCGAGTATCCGGGATGCAGGAACGGAATGTGTCCCTGCGGCGGCCGGGGGAAGTTCAGGGGGCCGCGGATCGAGAAGTACTTGCCCGTGTGGTCGATTCTGTGGGCTTTGCTGACGTCGTGGTAGATGCCCTGTTCCTTGTCGGCGACAAGCCAGTCGTCCTCCCAGCTGTCCCACAGATCCCAGAGCACCTCGGTGAACTCCTCGACCCGGTCGTACCGGTCCTCGTTGTCCAGATGGCGTTCCTGGCCGAAGTTGAAGGCGGCGGACAGGTCCGAACCCGTGACGATGTTCAGGCCGAGCCGCCCACGCGAGAGGTGATCGAGGGTCGCGGTGATCCGGGCGATGTGGAAGGGATCGTTGTACGTCGTGTTGAACGTCACGACGAGGCCGACCTTCTCGCTGAAGGCGGCGGCATACGCCATGGTGGCGAAGCCTTCGATCGCGAAGAGATGGTCGTGCGAGACCTTGACGTTCTTGCCCGTGTACGCGAACTCGCCCCGGTGCGCGGAGCTCGTCAGCGAGTTGCCGACGAAGAAGAAGTCCAGCTTTCCACGCTCGGCGATCTTGACCGCCTCGGAGACCAGCGCCGGATCCGTGTATCCGTCGGCTACGGCTTCGGGCAGCCGCCAGGCGCTCGAGTGGCGTCCGATCCCGCTGTAGATGAGACCGAGCTTCACGTGCTGATGGGTCATGCGAGAAACACCTTTCGGAGCGGAAGAACAGTGGTGGGTGGCCGAATGCGATCGCGGAGCCGGCTCGGCTCAGTCCTCGGCGACGGTCTCGCCGGCCGCCCCGGCCGATCGTCCGGCAGTCACCTTCGAGCGCGGCCTTCTGCGCAGCGTGCCGAGCTGCTCGACACCGAGATACGCAAGGAGATCGGCCCGGTGGGCGAGCAGTTCCGCGCCCGGGACCGAGCCGTCCTGACCTCGCCGCACCTGAAGCTGGTGAGCGATACGCCCCTCGCGGAGCACGAGGACACGGTCCGCCAGCAATACCGCCTCGTCGACGTCGTGCGTTACCAGTACAACGGTCGTCGCGTGCCGCTCCCAGATCTTGACGACGAGCTGGTGCATGGAGATGCGGGTCAGGGCGTCGAGCGCGCCGAAGGGCTCGTCGAACAGCATGAGCCGGGGTGCTCGCACGAGCGCACGGGCGAGGGCGACTCGCTGTGCCTCGCCGCCCGACAGTGTCAGCGGCCACGCCTGGCTCTTGTCGGCGAGTCCCACCTCGGCGAGCGCATCGAGTGCGGCCGGCGTCGACGTGCGCGGCAGCCCGATGGTCACGTTGTCGAGCACGCTGAGCCAGGGGAACAGGCGCGCCTCCTGGAAGACGACCGCCACGCCGTCCGGTACCTCGACGCGGCCCGCGTCGGGCTTGTCCAGTCCGGCGAGCAGGCGCAAGAGCGTAGACTTCCCGGAACCGGACCGGCCGAGGAGAGCGACGACCTCGCCCTCCTCGACGGTCAGGTCCAGGTCGTCAAGAACGCGCTGAGCACCGAACCAGCGGGAAACGTGACTGGCCAGTTCGAGCACGTTACTTGCCGAGGGTCGTGACATCGACGTAGTTCTTGGACAGGTCGGGCACGCTCTTGCGGAACCCGAAGCGCACGGTCTGCTCGCCGACCTCCTTGATCTGCGACAGGATCTCGTCGTTGATCGCGACCACCTCGACCGGGTCGAAGCCGAGAACGATGTCGACGAGGTTGGCCGGCTGACCGCTCGCCAGTCGTGCCTTCTTCTCGATGTCAGGATTGGCGCGGATCTGCTTCGCCTGGTTGACGAGCCCGTCGAACACGGCCTTGACGGAGGCGGGGTGCGCGTCGAGGAAGCTTCGTGTGACGACGAACAGGCTCCAGTTGCGGGCCTTCGTCTTCGCGTTGGTGGTCAGCACCGACGTGTCCTTGACCAACTGTGCCGACGCGAAGTAGTTGTCCCACGTCGCGAGGGCGTCGACATCGCCACTGGCCAATGCGGAGACGCCGTCGGCCGGGTTCGCGATGTGGACGATCTTCACATCGCCGGCCTTCAGGCCCGCCGACTCCAGCGCGGCGAGCAGCACGTACTCACCCGTCGAACCCGGAGTGCTCACCGCGACCCGCTTCCCCGCGAGGTCGGCGACGGTCGCGATGCCGGCCTTGTTGCGCACGACGATGCCCTGGTTGTCGCCGTTGTTGAGGCTGAGGGCGAAGGCCACCAGGTTTGAGCCGGAGGCGGCCTCGTTGAAGAAGGTCGCAACCGAGTTCGACGTGAAATCGATCCGGCCGGCCTTGGCCGCCTCGGATGCCTCAGTCGGCGCGAACGGCCCGTTCCACTCGACGGACCCGCCGATGCCCTTGAGAGAGTCCGATACCGCGTTGCTGTTCTGTGCCAGTGTCCACAGGTTCGTGCCGCCGAAGTACCCGACCCGGGCGACGGCCGGGTCGCGCTGGGTCGTTGCCGAGGAGGCGGCGGAAGGAGCGGCCGAGGGGGCCGGGTCACTGCCGCAGGCGCTCAGCACGAGCGTTGCCAACAGAGCGAGGCCGCTCACCGTACGACGGTGCTTGCGGACCTGTAACGATACGTCCATGGTGTTCTTCCTTGTGTTTCTGAGGGATGTGCTGGAATGGCCCCGTTCGGCGGGGTCTATACGCCACGGTGGGCTTGTCGCCAGCGGAAGATCCTGCGCTCGACCAACGCGACGAGCGCATCGGTGACGAGGCCCAGCGCGGCGTACAGGACCACGCAGAGGATGACGACTTCGCTCTGCCCGTACTGACGGGCGTTCGTCAGGAGGAATCCGATACCGGTCACCGCGTTGAGGCTCTCGGCGATCACGAGCACCGCCCACGTGATGCCCAGCGCGTACCGGATGCCGATGAACACCGACGGCAAGGCTCCGCGAAGCAGCACCCGGGTTGCCAGTTGGTATGTGGTGAGGCCGTACACCTTTCCCGCCTCAACCAGTCGCCGATCCACGTTGCGGATGCCGCCGAAGGTGTTGAAATAGACCGGCACGGCCGTGGCCAGGACCACGAGCAGTACCTTGGTCTGCTCGCCGATGCCCGTCCAGAGGATCAGCAGGGGCAGCATGGCCGTGAACGGGATCGCTCGGATTATCTGGACCGGCTTGTCGAGCACGAACTCGGCCCAGCGCGAGAATCCGGCGAGCACGCCGAGCAGAATCCCGGCCGCGGTGCCGATCACCGCCCCGATCAGCCCGCGGGCGACCGTCACGCCGATGGAGGACCACAGCAGGCCCGCGTCGGAAAGCTCCGCCGCGGACGCGGCGACCTTGCTCGGCGCCGGAAGGAACTGCGCCGGGACCGATTCGTTTGCCGTCGTGGCGATCCAGATGACGACGATCGCGAACACGCTCAGCCAGGGCGCGACGCGCAGCCCTAGCCGCGGCCACGCGAAGCCTGGGCGAGCGGCGATGGAACTCAAGACGACCTTCCCTACGGGCGATGCAGCCGGCTGCTGCCGACGCCGCAGGGGCTGGCGTGGCGCGGGCTATTCATACAATTCAGATTGGTTGAATATGATGATAATGACGGGTTGATCAAGGTCAAGACCATGTGACTGGCGCAACATCGCAGGTCAGCGCCACGTCGCGGCCGGCTACCCGGTCGGTGGTTCGGCGGGTGTGGATGGTCCTGGCGCGTGCCCGCGACTGTCCAATGTGGCCGGAAGAATCGCCGCCGGCGGTATCCCACTCTGCGCGGCGCGGTCCGATCGAGACGCCCGCGGCCGGACGCGCCGATTACGTGCGCCGTGCGGCCCCTTTTCGTGCTAACGTCGCACGAAAAGGCGGGTGATCATGGACAACAGCGACGAGGCGGCGGCGTGTGAAGTGTGCGGTCGGCCCCTGGAGTCCCGTTCGGGACCCGGTCGTCGTCGCCGGTACTGCGGGGCGACCTGTCGCAGTGCGGCCCGGCGGCTGCGGGAGCATGAGGGTGTCGTAAAGGTCTCCTTGACGCGAGCGCGACGTCAAGTCAAGCTTGACGACGTGGAGGTTGCATCGCCGTTGCCGGCGCTCCGGCAAGCCCTCGACGCCGTGCGTGCGGCCGAGAGCAGGCTGCGCGACGCCGTTGATGCCGCTCGCGAGGCCGGCCACACCTGGTCGGAGATCGGCGACGTGCTCGGCACGACGCGGCAGGCGGCTTTCCAGCGTTTCGGCCGGCCGATCGACCCCCGCACCGGTGCTCCGATGAGCGCCGCTCTGCTGCCCGGTGCGGCCGAGGCCGCGGTCGCCCTCTTCGTCAACCTCGCCGAGGGCAACTGGGAGGAGGCGCGCCGCGACTTCGACGCCAAGGTCGGCGAGGCGCTGCCCGACGCGGCGTCCGTCGCCGCGACGTGGGCCGCGATCGCCGGCCGTTGCGGGCGGTACGAGCAGCACATGGGCGAGCCGATCGCCCACCAGGTCGGCGACTACACCGTCGTCGACATACCGCTGCGGTTCGAGGTCGGCGAGCAGGTGGGCCGGGTCAGCTTCAGCCCCGACGGCAAGGTCGCCGGCCTGTTCGTGCTGCCTCCGGAGGCGATCTGACCATGCGCAACCCCGCCGTCTGGCTCCCGATCGCCGCGCTGCTGCTCGCGTTCCTCATCGTCTGCTACGCGCAGCTGATCCGCCGGCCGGCCAGGTATCTGCCCAAGGCCGTCTGGGCGCTGATCATCCTGGCGCAGATTCCGCTCGGTGGTGTGCTGTACCTGATCATCGGGCGCTCCGAACGGACGACGACCGCTGAACCGCCGCTCGCCGCCACCCCGGCCGTGGCTGCCACGGACCCGCCGCGGCCGGTCGTGACGCAACCCGCCGCCGTGCGTACCCATGCCATAACGAAGCTCTTTCCCGGCAACGTCGGCCTGCACGCTGTGGATCTGACCGTACCGGCCCGCGGGGTGTACGGACTCGTCGGACCAAACGGTGCGGGCAAGACGACGCTGCTGTCCGTGCTCGCCGGGCTGCGGCGCCCCGACACCGGCCAGATGTCCACCACGGCCCGCGTGATGCTGTGCCCCGACACGCCTGCCTTCGAGCCGTGGCTGACGGCGGCGGAGACCGTCGAGCTGTTCCGGCGGTTGAGCCCGAACGGGACGGCGGACACCGATCACGCCCTCGCCCTCGCCGGCCTGACCGCCGTGCGCGACCGGCGGGTCGGTGGCTTCTCGCGGGGTATGGCGCAGCGGCTCGGCCTCGCCGTGGTGCTCGCCTCCGGCGCCCAGGTGCTGCTGCTCGACGAGCCGACCAGTGCCCTGGACCCGCAGGGACGCTCCGAGATCCTGAACCTCATCACCGCGCTCGGACGCGACCACGCGGTGGTCTTCTCCAGCCACATCCTCGCCGACGTCCAGCGTGTCGCCGACACGGTCGGCGTCCTACGCGAGGGCAGGCTCATCTACCAGGGCCCGGTCGATGAGCTCCTGGACCGGCATACCCGACCGAGCTGGCAGCTGCAGCTGCGCGCCGGCGCCGACCGGCTCGCCGATCGCCTCGGCCGGCTCGACTGGGTGGCCGCGGTCCGGCGGCACGAGCAGGGCCTGCGCGTGGACACCACAAGCGTGCACGCCGGCGAGACGCTGCTGCCGGCCGAGATCAGCGCGAGCGGCGCGGAACTCATCGCGTTCAATCCGGTCGGCGCGGACCTGGAAACAGTCTTTCTGAACCTGGTGGAGCTACAGCCATGAACCTGTGGCGGCTGGAGTGGTTGAGGCTGTTGCGGACGGGGCGGTGGATCGCCTTGACCGCGGTCTACCTGCTGCTGGGCTTCGGTGAGCCCCTGATCACCCGATACCTGGGGCAACTGCTGAGCGGTGCCACGGGCAACGGCTACATCCAGATCACGACGACCAAGCCGCAGCCGTCCGACGGGATGGGCGCCTACTTCGGCAACGTCACCACGCTCGGCACACTCGTCATCGTCGTCATCGCCGGCCTTGCCTTCTCGGTGCGGGCCAACCCGCCGCTCGCCGCGCTCTACTTGACCCATGTGCCAGGCCGGATCGGACTGCTCGTCCCGCGACTGGTGACGATCGCGGCCGCGGCAGCGTTGGCCAGCGCCGTCGGCGGAGTCGCGGCGGCGTACGAAACGACACTGCTGCTGGGCGCGCCGGCCACCGCCGCGACCGCCATCGGCATCCTGATCTCTAGTCTGGGCGCGGTATTCGCCGTTGCGGTCACCTTCCTGGCCGCGATGCTCCTGCGCGGACAGGTGGCCACGATCGCGGTCGCGCTCGGCGCGATCTTCGTCGCGGTGCCGTTCGCCAACCTGATCCCGGGCATCCGCGACATCGGGCCCGCGGCATTCATCGCACTGCCCGGGCACCTGCAACTCGCCGCGTGGCGCACCGAAGACACCTGGGCAACCGTGGTGACGCTGCTGCTCGCCGCCGTGTGCGTGGCCGGTGGGCTCTGGCGATCGACCCGCTGGGAGCTGTAGACCCTCGGCCGGGTGGTGCCCGGCGACGCACCCGCCGCCGGGCCCGCGGTGAAGTCCGAACGGGACGTGGAACACATTTTGTCTATCGGAGAACTAGGTTATTATCGAGGTCGAGTCCAGCGCTGGAAAGGGGGCAGGAGTTCGGTGCTGACATCTCCCCACATTCGCATCGCGCTGCCGGCCAGCCGGCGAGTGTCCGACCATGCGCGGGTTGCCGGCTGTCCGTGTCGTTGACGCGGCGCCGGGCCGAGACCATCTCCCGAGCCCACCGATAGGGCTCGGCGGCGCACCCTCGCGTCCTTGTGCCCCTTGTGTTCCTTGCCCGGCGCGCGCATTGCCGCGCGCACCTCTCCCCATCCCGGAGCATCGCCATGTCAGAACCGACATCGTCCGAACCCGATCAGCCCGGTCAGCCCGACCGGGCAGACCAGCCGCAACTGCCGGCCCGCCGGCGTCGCCTCTGGCCCTGGGTCGGGGCCGCTGCCGCCGTCGTCGTCGTGGCCGCGATCGCCGTGGTGGCCACGACCCGCGGCGGCGGATCCGGTGACTCGCAGACCGTTCGCATCGGTGTCGCCGACGCGTCGGAGCCGTATTGGAAGACGTACGCGGATCTGGCCAAGCAGCGGTTGAACGTGACGGTGACGTTCGTCAACTTCAGCGACTACAGCCAGCCGAATCCGGCGCTGAAGGAGAAGCAGCTCGAGCTCAACCAGTTCCAGCACATCCAGTATCTCGCCAACTACAACGTCATCGCGCGCGACGACCTGCAGCCGATCGGCGCGACCGCCGTCTATCCGCTGCCGCTGTACTCGCTGAACCACAAGTCGCCGTCGGCGCTGCCGGAGGGTGCCAAGGTGGCGATCCCCAACGACGCCATCAACGAGGCGCGCGGCCTGCTGGTCCTGCAGTCGGCGGGCCTGGTGACGCTGAAGAACGGCGGCACCGCGTTCTCCAGCACGTCGGACATCCTCACCAAGAAGGTGGACGTGGTGACGCTGGACGCCTCGCAGACCGCGGGCGCCCTCAAGAGCGGCTCGGTGGCGGCGGCGATCGTGAACAACAACTACGCCACCAGCGCCGGCCTGCCCCGCTCGGCGGCCGTCTTCCAGGACGACCCGGCGAGCCCGAGCGCGGCGCCCTACGTGAACCTCTTCGTCGCGCGGGCCGCGGACAAGGACAACCCGACGTACCTGAAGCTGGCGGAGCTGTACCACGACGCCACGGTGGAGGAGGGTGTGCAGAAGTCCAACGGCGGCGTCGCCGTCTTCCGGCAGGTGCCGCCGGCGGACCTGCAGTCGCTGCTGAAGACCGTGCAGGGCCAGGCCGCCGCCGCGGGCAAGTAGCCACGGGCCGATCGTGTCCACAGTAGACCACGATGCGGGGCGGGCCGGCGTGCCCGCCCCGCCGCACGTGCGCCTGAGCCACGTCACCAAGGCATTCACCCGGGGCAGCAACGGGACCCGGGTGGTGGCCCTCGACGACGTCAGTCTCGACGTCGCCAAGGGCGAGGTGTTCGGCGTCATCGGCCACTCCGGCGCGGGGAAGAGCACCCTGATCCGGATGATCAACGGGCTGGAGACCCCGACCAGCGGCCAGGTGTACGTCGGCGACCACGAGGTCACCGCATTGTCCGAAGGGGACAGACGTGACGTCCGGCGCGACATCGGCATGATCTTCCAGCAGTTCAACCTGTTCCGGTCCCGCACCGTGGCCGGCAACGTCGCCTACCCGCTCAAGGTGGCCGGCGTCGGCCGGGCCGAACGGGACCGGCGGGTGGCCCGGCTGCTGGACTTCGTGGGGCTGCTTGACCGCGCACACGACTACCCGGAGCAGCTGTCCGGCGGGCAGAAACAGCGGGTGGGCATCGCCCGCGCGCTGGCCACCGAACCCTCGTTGTTGCTGGCGGACGAGGCCACCAGCGCGCTCGACCCCCGGACCACGGCCGAGGTGGTGGCCCTGCTGGGCAGGGTCAACCGCGAGCTGGGAGTCACCATCGTGCTCATCACCCACGAGCTCGACGTGATCCGGGCCGTGGCCGACCGGGTCGCGGTCATCGACGGCGGCCGGATCGTCGAGGCCGGCACGGTGTACGACGTGTTCGCGCACCCAAGCACCCCCGCGGCCGCCGACTTCGTGCGCGACGCCCTGCGCGACCGGCCCTCGGCTGAGACCCTCGCGCGGCTGCGCCGCACGCACAGCGGGCGCCTCGTCACCGTCGCGATCCGCGACCGTACCGGCTTTCAGACCGCCCTGGCCAAGACGTTCCTCGCGTACGGCGTGGCCGCCGACATCGTCTTCGGCGGCATCAGCGAACTGCAGGAGCGCCCGGTCGGCAGCCTCACGTTCGAGCTGACCGGCCCCGACGGCGCGGTCGACGCGGCGCTGGCCGCGCTGCGGCGCGACGGCGTCGATGTGACCGAGGAGGACAGCTGACGTG
Organism: Dactylosporangium sp. NPDC000555; assembly: GCF_040300025.1. NCBI lineage: Bacteria > Bacillati > Actinomycetota > Actinomycetes > Micromonosporales > Micromonosporaceae > Dactylosporangium > Dactylosporangium sp. NPDC000555. The sequence goes on from NZ_JBEPDB010000010.1 coordinate 86,325, forward strand.
GACGAGTTCATCACCAATCTGCCGGTCTTCCGCCAGGCGATCTGGCAGACGTTCTACATCGTCGGCATCTCGGTCGTGGCGGGCGGCCTGCTGGGTCTCGCCCTCGGCCTGGTGCTGTACGCGACGCGCCCGGGCAACCTGCTGTCCAACCGCTTCGTCTTCACCGTGGTCAACATTCTCGTCAACGTGGTGCGGCCGATCCCGTTCGTCATCTTCCTCACCGCCATCCAGCCGGTCATGATGGTCGCGATCGGCACGACCATCGGCACGAACGCGGTCACCTTCGCCCTGTCGCTCGCGGCGGCCTTCGCGGTCAGCCGCATCATCGAGCAGAACCTGCTCGCGGTCGAGCCAGGCGTCATCGAGGCCGCCCGCGCCGCCGGCGCCCGGCCGCTGAGCATCCTGCTCACCGTGGTCGTCCCCGAGGCGCTCGGCCCGGTCATTCTCGGGTACACCTTCATCTTCGTCGGCGTCGTGGACATGTCCGCCCAGGCGGGGCTGTTCGGGGGCGGCGGGCTCGGCGACTTCGCCGTCACCTACGGCTCCCAGCGCTACAACTGGCCGGTCGTGTACATCACGGTCGCCACCATCATCGTCATCGTCCAGGCCGGCCAGTTCGTCGGCAACAGGCTCGCCCGCAAGGCCCTGCGCCGATAAGGCAGCGCATCGTCCTGTACGGACCCGAATAGGAGTGGCAGCTGTGACCATCACCGGAACGCTGATCGGGGACGGCCTGCGTCCGGATGCGCAGTTCGCGCCGCCCGGCACCCGCATCCGCCGCGTCTACCGGCTCGACCTGGGCGGTACCGCAGCGCCGACCCAGCCGGCAGTCTGGACCGTGATCGACTTCGAGGCGGACGACGCGGATGCCGTGGCGGAGGCCCTCGCCGCGTCGCTCCGACCGGACGGCGGCTGGTACGCGGACTTGCGCGATGGCCCCGACCGCGTCATCGTCTACGCGGGCGCGATCTTCCGCTACGGCCCCGGCGACGAGGAGACCCGCGCCGCCGCCATCGCGTACGGCCGCGCCGTCGGCGTCCCCGAGCACCAACTGGACTGGAAAGACTAAGCGGCGCCTCCTCATCCTCCTTTCGTGGGTCGGGAGACGCAGCTGACAGGTCGGTGAGTCAAGCCGCGGCCGCGATGGGCGACTTGCGGGCCGCGTGCGGGCCCGTGCCGGAGGTGGACTCGGCGCGGCCCAGCAGGGCGAACGCGACCGCGTTGCAGGCGACCAGGCCGGCGAGGGTGGCCAGCGGCTGTGTGTTGGTGAGCGTGCTGAACAGGGCCGGGGCGAGAGCGGCGGAGATCGCCCAGGACATCTGGTAGACGGCCAGGTAGCGTCCGCGGTCGCGCTCGGTGGCCACCCCGAGGGCCAGGGATGTCGAGGAGGGGCTGTGCGCGACCTCGCCCAGGCTGTAGATGACCATCGCGATGATGAGGACGGCCGATGCCGCGACGGTGTGCGCTCGCAGCGGCACGGCCGAACCCATGAGGACGAACCCCGCGGACATCAGGGCGAGCCCCAGGCGGGCGATGCGCTTGCTGCCCAGGCCGCGTGAGCGTAGCCACCGCATCAGCGGGATCCCGCAGGTCGCGCAGATGATCGTGTTCAGGGTGAACAGCACACCGGCCAGCGGCGCCGGCAGATGCAGGGCCCGCACCGTGTACAGCGGGACAAGCATCGACAAGGCGGCGTACCCGAAGGCGCTCAGCGCGTTGGCGGCGGTCAGGACGCGGAAGCCGCGGTGCGCCAGGACCTGACCGAACCCGATGCTGGGGCCGGCCGGATGGCCGGCGCCGGTTCGTGCGGAGCGGATCCGCGCGGTGAGCAGCGCCGCCACGCCGAAGGCCACGGCGGCCAGCCAACTGGTGAGGGCGTATGCCGTGTCGCCGTTGACGGCCAGCAGCCCGGCGAGCAGCACCCCGCCGAAGCCGAGGCCGGCGTTGCTCAAGGCCCGATCCAGGGCGAGGTAGCGGTCACGGTCCGCGCCGTCGACGACCTCGGCGATCAGGGCCGGCCCGGCCACCCGGCTGCCGCGTTCGGCGATCGCGACCAGCGTGGCGAGCACGAGGAACAGTGCCGGCTGGTGGGCCAGCGGGTAGGCGACGAACCCGAGGCAGCGCAGCAGATGGTTCACCGTCTGCATGCGGGCGGCGCCGAACCGGTCGACCAGGACACCGCTGACCGGCATGACGAGCAGGGCCAGCAGCTGGCCGGCCGTCAGGACCACCCCGACGGTGATCAGGTCGATGCCGGTCACCGCGGCCAGCAGCAGCAGGGCGACGGGCAGGTAGGCGCCGTTGCCGACGGCGTTGACGGCGGTGCTCGCGACCAGCAGCCTCCGCTGCAGCGTGGTGACGCTCACCGCGTCACCTCCGCGGACGCGCGCCGCTGACGGGTGCTCGCCGGATCGGGGGAGTGCTCCGGCGACGGGGCGGCCGCCGGGACCGCCCGGGTCACCAGGAAGGTCCCGAGCAGGAGCGCGGCGCCGGACACGAGCATGCGCGGCGTCAGCGGCTCACTCAGGAACACCGCCCCGGCGGCGACGGCGACGACCGGGTTGACGTAGGAGATCGCGGTCGCGCGGGCCGGACCCACCTCGCGAATGAGCAGGAAGAACAGGCAGAATGCCAGCGCTGTGCAGACCACGGCGAGCACGGCCAGCGAGGCCAGCGTCGAACTGCTCGGCAACGTCGAAGGCCAGGTCAGGATCGCCGGACCCGCCCAGAACAGGGCCGAGATCGCCAGGCAGGCGGTGGTCAGCGGGATCGGCGGTACGTGCGACAGCCGGCGTTGCGCGATGGCTGGGGCGACGGCATATCCGATGGCCGCCAGCAGCACCTCCACGACCGCCCACGGGTCCGCGTCGCCGGCCGCGCCCCAACCGAGGACGGCGACGCCGGCCATGCCGACCCCCAAGCCGACGAGCCGGGCAACGCCGACGCGGCGCTCGTCGCCGGTGAACCGGGCCACGAGTACGGCGACGATCGGGGTGATCGAGATCAGGAGCCCGGTCAGCGCGCTGGGCAGGCGCCGCTCGGCGTCGGAAAGGAAGTACCAGGGCCCGACGACCTCGACGACGGCGAACGCGATCAGCGGCCGCCAGGCCCGGACGGCGGTGCGCAGGGCGCCGCCGCGCAGAGCCAGTGGCAGCAGGATCAGCGCGCCGAGGGCGGTGCGTCCCAGCACGAGCACCGCGGGGCTCAGCTCGGAAACCGTGGTGCGGATGAACAGGTAGGGCATCCCCCAGATCACGCCCATGGCGGCGAACAGGAGAATCCCGCGGCTGGTCACGCGGTACTGGTGCGCGTTCATGAGACGAACGCTAGGAGCGGAATTGGCTCAGGTGAAGTGCCGATCTACGACGGTTCGACCAGACCAATGGAGGTACGCGCCGGGGGCTGGCGAGGACCGGCACCGGCGTCAGATCGGGAGCACGCCGGGTGGTAGCGGCGCCCGCTCCTGGGCGTCGAGGAACGCCTTGACGACCGCGCTGTCCGCCCGCCGGCGCATCCAGAAGAGCGCGACGTTGCGATGGGCGGTGGGCGAGTCGATGGTGCGGACGGTCAGCCCCTCGGTGCTGGTGGTCTGCAACGCGAGGCGGTTGATGACGCCGATGCCGAACGCGGCGCGCACCAGCGCGACCAGGGTCGTCGGCTGGTCGGTCAGATAGACGATGTTGGCGCGGGCGGCGGCCTCGCCGAGCGTGTTGCGGAGGTCGAATCCGCCGCCGTCCTCCTCGGAGCCGGCCGGATTGCCGATCAGCGGGCGGGCCAGGACGTCCTCGACGCTGACCGACGCCTGCTGGGAAAGGGGGTCGTTCTCGCGCATGACCACGACGATGTCCTCGTGCCAGATCGTGCGATGGCACAGCGTGGTCTCGCGCATCTTCGGCAGGAGCGGCCGGAACGCCAGATCGACGGTTCCGCCGGCGACCATCTCCTCCAGCGTCGCGGCGGTGCCCTCGTGCAGTTCGACCGTGACGCCGGGATGCCTGGCCTGCAACTCCTGCAGCACCGCGGGCAGGTAGGTGCAGCTGACGCTGGGGTAGCTGCCGATCGTCACGTGGGCGACGATATTGTCGAGCGTGCTGCGGACCGCTTCGATCCCGCGCTGCAGTTCCAGCATGGCGGCCATGGCGTGGCCGCGGAACAGCTCCCCGGCCGCTGTCGTGCAGATCGGCCGTGCCTTGCGATCGAACAGCGTCACGCCGAGGGCGTGCTCCAGCGCCGCGATGTGGGCGCTGACCCGGGACTGGGACAGGTGCAGTGCGAGGGTGGCGGCGCCGAAACCGCCCTTGTCCGCCACCGCGAGAAAGCTGCGCAACCAGGCGGTCTGCAGCGACATGGCGTCCCGGGGGTCGCGCGGGGTCAACGCGACCGGGTCGAGGTCGCCGGGTTCCTCGGGGGTGCTCATCGGTGATCGTCCTGTGCCGAGGCGACGAGCTCGGCCAGGTGCACCACCTTGGTGCGCAGCCCGGCGCGACGAACCGCCGTCGTCAGCTGGCGCTGGCATCCCGGGTTGACCACGACCAGGAAGTCTAGGTCCAGATCGGCCAGCGCGGCCAGTTTCGCGGCGAGGACCCGCTGGCTGTCGCGCCGGCGGAGGATGGCATACGTGCCGGCGGCGCCGCAACAGTCGCCCGCGCCGGGGACCTCGACGTATTCGCCGAGCATCCCGAGCACCGCGCGGGGCGCGTCCCGCACGCCCAGCCCGTTGCGAAGGTGACACGAGTCCTGCAGGCCGATGCGGGCCGGCCGGTCGTCGACGAGGATCGGGCCCGGCACGCGGCCGAGTTCGAGCAGCGCCTCGGAGTAGTCCAGGACCCGGTCGCGGCCCGCGACCGCCGCGAGATGGGCGGCGCAACCGCCGGCGGTGCAGACGAGCCGCCCGGGCCGGTCGGCGAGGCCCGCGGCGAGCCGCTCGCCGCGGGCCAGGTCGCCGTTGTGGGCGTGCAGCGCGCCGCAGCAGCCCTGGTCGCGCGCCACGCGCACACCCGGTAGCGTGCTGGCGGCGGCGCGGCTCACCGAGGGGAACAGGACCCGCTCGAAGCAGCCGAGCATCAGCGTGTCGCCGTCGTCCCGCGGTACCGCCGGCGCGGTGAACGGTGCGTGCCGGCGGACGCCGCCGATGAGCCGGATGAGCCGGCGGCTCTTGGCGAACGCCAGCAGGGGCCGGATCCGCAACGGCCGGCGCTTGCCCTTCCATTGCGCATCGCGGAGATGTTCCAGCAGCCGGCCGTAGGGGACCCCGGCCGGGCACACGGGTTCGCACGCGCGGCAGCCGAGGCAGAAGGAGCCCTGATGGCGGGCGGCGGCGTCGAAGACGTCGACGGTCCCGTCGTCGATGGCGCGCATGAGCGCGATCCGTCCGCGCGGCGACGACGCCTCGTCGCCTGTCAGCTTGTAGGTGGGGCAGGAGGGCAGGCAGAACCCGCAGGAGATGCAGGTGCCGAGATCCGCTGGGTCGAAGATGCGGCCGGCGGTCATGATCCCAGCTTTCCGGGGTTGAGGATGCCCGCGGGGTCGAACGCCCGCTTGATCCGGGCCAGCAGCGCGGTCTGCGGCCGGCCGAGTTGTGCTTCGAGGTACGGCAGCTTCGCCGCGCCGACGCCGTGCTCGCCGGTGATGGTGCCACCCAGGTCGACCGCGGCGGCGAAGATGTCGTCGAACGCGGCCGCGACGCGTGCGCGCTGTTCGGCATCGCGGGGGTCGAAGCATCCGACCGGATGTGCGTTGCCGTCGCCGGCATGGCCGAAGGTCGCCATGGTCACCTCGTGCCGCTCGGCGATCGCGTCGATGCGGCGGACCAACTCGGGCAGGCGCGAGCGCGGCACGCCGACGTCCTCGAGCATGGTCGCCCCGCCGAGCCTGGACAGCGCCGGTAAGGCGCAGCGGCGCGCGGCCAGCAGCGCGTCGGACTCGGCCGCCGCGGTGGCGATCTGCACCGAGGAGGCGGCGTGTTCGCGCATGACCGCCGCCATCGCCGATACCGTCCGCCGCACCTCGGCGTCGCTGCCGTCGTCGCCGAACAGCAGCATCGCCCCTGCCGTCGTGTCCAGGCCCAGGTGTGCGTACGCGTCGACGGACCGGATGCATCTCGCGTCGAGGAACTCGAGGGTGGCGGGCAGGATGCCGGCGCCGATGACGCCGCGCACGGCGTCGCTGGCCGACTCCAGATCGGCGAAGTACGCCAGTCCGGTGGTGCTTGCCGCCGGCGCCGGGCGCAGGGCCAGCGTCAACTCGGTCAGCACCGCCAGCGTGCCCTCCGAACCGGTGAGCAGGCGGACGAGGTCGTACCCGGCGACGTCCTTGATGAGCTGGCCGCCCGCGCGGATGACTTCGCCATCGGCGAGGACGGCCTCCACGCCCAGGACATAGCCGCCGGTGTTGCCGTACTTGAGCCCGTGCAGCCCGCCGGCGTTGGTGGCGACGTTGCCCCCGAGCGTGGACACGCGCTGGCTGCCGGGATCGGGCGGGTAGTGCAGGCCGTGTTCACCGGCGGCGCGCGCGAGGTCCTGGGTTGTGACGCCGGGTTGCACGACCGCGGTGAGGTCGACCGGGTCGATCGACACGATCCGGTTCATGCGGGTCAGGGCGAGCACGATGCCGCCGCGGATCGGGACCGCACCCGCGGCGAGGCTGGTGCCCGCGCCGCGCGGCACGACGGGTACGTGGCGCCGGTTGGCCCAGGCCAGGATCCGCGACACCTCCTCCACACCCGCGGGCCTGACGACGGCCCATGGTTCGCCGGAGAACCCGAACGTGGCATCCGTCCGGTAGGGCACCAGCGCCGCCGGGCGTATCTCCACGTTGGACGCCCCGACGATGCGGCCCAGATCGGCGGCGATCGCGGGGGCGTCGGTGACTGCCGCGGCGGTCAAGCTGCCGTCATCCCGCCGTCGATGACGAGGGCCGATCCGTTGATGAACCGGCCCTCGGGACCGGCGACGAAGGCGACCATGGCGGCTATCTCGTCCGGCGTTCCCATGCGCCCGTCGAGCTGCCGGGCCGCCATCGCGTCGCGGGCGGCGGCCGGATCTGGGGCGTTGGCGAGGATCTTTCCGACCCATTCGGTCTCCACGGTGCCGGGGCAGATCGCGACGCAGCGGATGCCGTCCCGGGCGTGGTCCACCGCGATCGCCCTGGTGAGCCCGATCAGTCCGGCCTTGGAAGCGCAGTACGCGGCTCGGCGGGCGAGGCCGACCAGGCCGCCCACCGAGGCGATGTTGACGATCACGCCGCTGCCTCGATCGAGCATCAACGGCAGCGTCGCCCGTGTTGTGAGGAAGGGACCCGTGAGGTTCACCGCCAGGACACGGCTCCAGTCCTCGTCGCTGGTTTCCAGCACGGTCGCGGCCACGCCGATGCCGGCCACGTTCACCAGCACCTCCGGGGCGCCGATGGTCACCGCGATCTCGCGGGTGACCGAGCCGACCGCGAGCGGGTCGCACAGGTCCAGCGCGAACTCGTGCGCCTTGCCGCCGTCGCGCTCGATCTGGGCACGTGTCGCGGCGAGGCCGGCGATGTCGAGGTCGACCATGGCGACCTCGTAGCCCTCGCGGGCCATCGACACGGCGGTGGCGCGGCCGATGCCGGAGGCGGCTCCGGTCACCACGGCGACGACGCTCACGAGTACGCCGTCCCGGGCAGCGAGCCGTCCATGGCGTATCCGCCGTCGACGTCGAGACAGGCGCCGGTGGTGTAGCAGGCCTCGTCGGAGGCGAGGTAACAGATGGCCGAGGCCACCCACTCCGGCGGCGCGATCGTGCCCAACGGGATCTTCGCCCGCAACGACTGGACGATCTGCGGGGTGTAGATGGGCTCGCTCATCCTGGTCCTGGTCGCGCCGGGGCGCACGCAGTTCGCGGTGATGCCGTAGGGCGCGAGCTCGGATGCCATGGTGCGGGTCATGGCCTCCAGGCCGCCCTTGGTCGCCGTGTAAGGTGCCGCGTTCGGCTCGGAGACCACGGCGTGGACCGACGAGACGTTGACGATGCGCCCCGCGGTCTGCTTGTCGACCATGATGCGGGCGACGGCCTGGCTCAGGAAGAACACGCCGGTCAGGTTCACCGCGAGCACACGGTCCCAGTCGCCGCGGCCGACCTCCAGGAAGGGCGCGATGTGCAGGATGCCCGCGACGTTGGCCAGCACGTCGACGCGCTGGTCGTCGTCGCGCAGCCGGGCCGCGAGCCGCTCGGGGGCGCCTGCGTCGGCGACGTCGAGGTCGATCAGCCGCAGGCGCCCGGCGCCCGGGTCCTGCCACGGGTCGGTGTGGTGCGAGTCGACGGCGTAGACGGTGGCCCCCTCGGCCAGCAGGCGCGTCGCGGTAGCCCGGCCGATGCCGGAATTGGCGCCGGTGACGACGGCGACCTTGTCGCTGAATCTCATCGTGACCTCTCGTGCTGAGCGGAACTGGTTCGGCGGCGGCCCGGGAAGCGCGGGCGGGCGTCGGCGGTCAAACAACGGCTCCCATCCGCCACGGCACGATCTCCTCGGTGCCGAAGCCGAGCGTCTCGGACTTGCTCGGTGTGCCGGAAGCCATGTCCACCAGGGCTTCGAACATGAGGGTTCCACAGTGGATCTGCTCGTCCCGCGACATCGCGGGACCGGCGTCGAAGTCCATGTCGCCGCGCATGCGCTCGAACAGCCGGGAGGTCGTGCTGATCTTGAAGCACGGGGTGGGCCGGGATCCGAACACCGAGCCGCGCCCGGTGGTGAACGCCAGCAGGTTCGCCCCGCCGGCCACCATGCCCGTCGCCGACACCGGGTCGTAGCCGGGGGTGTCCATGAAGGTCAGGCCCGCGGCGGTGACCGCTTCGGCGTACGCGACGACGTCGTTGAGCGGACTGGTGCCGGCCTTGAGGACCGCGCCCAGCGACTTTTCCCAGATGGTCGTGATGCCGCCGGCCTTGTTGCCCTTGGACGGGTTGCTGTCGAGCGCCGCGTCGTTGCGCGCCGTGTACTCCTGCCACCAGAGGATCAGCTCGTCGATGCGCCGGGCGAGCTCGGGTGTCGCGGCGCGGTTGCGCAGCAGGTGCTCCGCCCCGTAGATCTCGGGAGTCTCGCCGAGGATGACCCGGCCGCCGGCCGCGACCAGGAGGTCGGCCGCCACGCCGAGCGTCGGGTTGGCGGTCAGGCCCGAGTACGCGTCGCTGCCCCCGCACTGCAGCCCGAGCACCAGTTCGGCGACCGGGATGGGCTCGCGCCGCAGGGCCGTGACGCCGGCAACCATCTCCGCGACACGCTCGAGTGCGGCGTTGACGGTGGCGGCCGTCCCGCCCAATTCCTGGATGCCCAGCGTCTCGGCGGGGACGTGCTCGCCGAAGACGTTGTCGGGCTGGTTGACCTCGCAGCCGAGGCTGATCGTCACCACCGCGGCGATGTTCGCGTGCCCGGCGTACCCGCGCAGCGTGCGCCGCAGGATGGCGTCGCCCGGGGTACCCTCGGCCATGCCGCAGCCCAGGTCGTGCGTCAGCGCGATCACGCCGTCCAGCCCGGGAACACCGGCATGCGCGGCGTTGGCGGTCTGCGCGATCATGCGGGCCACCGTCGCCGAGCAGTTGACGGTCGGCAGCACGGCGATGTAGTTGCGTGTCGCCGCCCGGCCGTCGGCGCGGCGGTAGCCCAGGAAGTGCTCGCGCGTCGGCGCGGCCGGCGGGCTCCATGCCGCCGATGCGCCACGGAACGTGCCGTTGCCCGCCGAGGACTGCCCGACGCCGAGGTTGTGCAGGTGTACGTGGGCTCCCGGCGGAATCTCCTGCCTGGCCGAGCCGATCACCTCGCCGTACTTGCGCACCGGCGCGCCGGCCGCGACGGACCGGACGGCAACCTTGTGACCGGCCGGAATGTCATCGACCGCGGTGACCACGCCGACGGCGGTCCGGACCGGCGTCCCGCGGCCGACATCGGTGAGGACCAGCCCGACGTCATCCACCCCCGCCATCGGCACCAGCGGCTCGACGATGTCGGCCGGCGCGGCTGTCGTCATGAAAACTCCCGCAGGCCGGCGTTCGCGCGACGCACGGAAGCGTCGCCGTCGAGTGCCACCGCCTCGAATCGGCGGGCGATTCTTTCATGCTTGGCCGGGAAACGACCGAGCCCGGATTCTGCGACTCGAAGCGGGAGCGTCATGCCGTCGACCATAGGTCGCCGCGCTTCCGCGGCGAAGCGTGAGTAACAGAACGGGATCATCCGTATCGCGAATAGCCGCGGACCGGGCCGCGGGCGAAAAACGGCACATGGCCGGTGGTGTGGCAATGGCGCGAATAGCGACCGGCCGATCCGAATTTCGGATCGGCCCCTGCCGAAACATGCGCTTCACCGGCATGATCGCCGGGCGTAACGTCGGCTGCACCTTGAGCCCGGACACGGCCGAGACATCATGTGAACTGGAGGCATCTGATGTTCGAGCACCGCCGCTGGTTCGGCGACGATGCGCGGGGCACCTGCTGTCAGCGGCGGCCTGCTCGTCATCGCCGGGTCACGACCATCCCGACGGCGAGCTGACCGTGGTGCATCCGGCGCCGGCGATCGCGGTCGCCAACGTGTCGAAGTCGTTCGGCGGTATCGCCGCCGTGGACGGCGTCTCGTTCACCGTCGCCGGCGGCGAGGTCGTCGCGCTGGTCGGAGAGAACGGTGCCGGCAAGTCCACCATCAAGAACATCATCGGCGGGACCCTGCGGCCCGACTCCGGCCAGGTGAGCTTCGGCGGCGCGCCGCCCGCCGAGGGGGTCGGCAGCGCCAAACAGTCCGGCGTTGTCACGGTACATCAGGAGACCAGCCTGTTTCCGGACCTCACCGTCGCCGAGAACATCCTCATCGACCGGCTTCGGGCCCCCGGCCGTGCGACGGTCCGGCCCGGACAGCTGCGCCGCGCCGCCGCACCCGTGCTCCGTCGCGTCGGTGCCGGCTTCGGCCCGGAGGCGGTCGTTCGTGACCTGTCCGCCGGGCAGCGCCAGCTGGTGGAGATCGCCAAGGCGCTGGCCGCCGACCCGCGCGCGATCGTGTTCGACGAGCCGACCGCGTCGCTGAACCTCGCCGAGCGTGAGCTGATCATGGGGATCGTCGAGCAACTGCGCGCCGACGGCGTCGCCATCCTCTACATCTCGCACTACCTCGAGGAGATCACCAGGCTCAGCCAGCGTGTCGTGGTCATGCGCGACGGGCGTGTCGTGGCGGACCGGCCGACGGGCGAGCTCAACCGGGCCGCGCTCGAGTCGCTCATGGTGGGGCGGGAGCTCGCCCGTGGCTATCCGTCGCTGGCGCCGCCCCGGGACGCGAAGGCGCTGTCGGTGCGCGACCTGGGGGACGGCGCCCGGGTCTCAGGGGTCTCGTTCGACATCGCCGAGGGGGAGATCTTCGGCCTGGCCGGGCTGATGGGCTCCGGCCGCACCGAGGTCGCCCGGGCGATCTTCGGTCTGGCCGGCGACATCGGCCGGGTCGAGATGGACGGACGGCAGCTGCGGCGCGGCAGCGTCCGCGCCTGCATCGAGGCCGGGATGGCGTTCGTCACCGAGGATCGGCGGCACGAAGGTCTGTTCCTCGACCGGCCCATCCGCGAGAGCCTGTCCATTGTGGACCTCAACTCGGTCTGCCGGTTTCGCCGGACCGGATGGCTCGACAGCGGCCGCGAGCGTCGGATGACCGAGGAGCTGGCCGGCAGGGTGCACCTGGTCGCCCGCGGTGGTCTGGGCGCCGGCGGCGGATCGTTGAGCGGCGGCAACCAGCAGAAGGTGGTCCTCGGCAAGTGGCTGGTGCGACGGCCCCGCCTGATCATCCTCGACGAGCCGACCCGCGGCATCGACGTGGGCGCCAAGGCGGAGATCTACCGGATGCTCGTCGATCTCGCCGGCGCCGGATCGTCGATACTGGTGATCAGCTCGGAGATGGAGGAGGTACTCGGGCTCAGCCACCGTGTCGGGGTCATGCACGACGGCCGCCTCGCCGGCATCCTCGACCGTTCGCGGGCGACGCAGGAGACCGTGATCCGGCTCGCCACGGGCGGTGCGGCGTGAGCCGGGCGACCGACTGCTACGGGCGACTCCGTGCCGTCCTCCGACGGGAGCCGTTGCTGCCGGTGCTCGTGGTGGTGCTGCTCGGGCTGGCGGCCTCCTACCACGAGTTCGCAACCGTGGCCAACTTCCGCAACATCGCCGTTCAGGCGAGCCCGCTGATCGTCGCCGCCGTCGGCATGACATACGTGATCATGACCGCCGGGATCGACCTGTCCGTCGGGTCGATGCTCTTCCTCGCGGCGGCGATCGAGTCCAGCCGGGCCGTCGTCGGCCTGCCCACCGCCGTGGTCTTCGCCGTCATCTGCGCGACGGGCGTCCTCATGGGCCTGCTCAACGGTGTCGCGGTGGCGTTCACCCGGGTGCCCGCGCTCATCGTCACCCTCGCGACGATGCAGGTGTTCCGTGGTGCGGGCGGGCATGTCACGGGCCAGCAGAACATCGACCTTCCCGCGAACCTGCGCGGTATCGGCACCGGAAGCCTGCTCGGCGTGCCGACGCCGGTCCTCATCGCGGCGGCGGTGGCGCTCGGCGGCGGGTTCGTGTTCAGCCGCACGACCTTCGGCCGGTACGTGCAGGCGGTTGGCTCCAACCCCGATGCCGCCGTCAATGCCGGACTGCCGGTCCGAAGGGTGCTCGTGGGCGCCTACGCGGTGGCCGGCCTGCTGGCCGCGGTCGCCTCCCTGACCCAGACCGCCCGCCTCGGCGCCGTGCAGCCGTCCATCGGCCAAGGCTTCGAGCTGACGGTCATCACGGCGGTGGTCCTGGGCGGGACGACTCTGTTCGGCGGGCGGGGAAGCATCGGCGGAACCGTTCTGGGCGCCCTCGTGCTCACGACCGTCCAGACCGGTCTGGTCTTCTCCGGCGCCTCGCCGTACGTCTTCGACATCGTCCGCGGCAGCGTGCTGCTCGCCGCGGTCCTGGCCGCCGGAGCGCGGTGGCGAAAGCTTGCTCACGCGGTTGGGCTGACCGGCCGGGGCCGTCCGTCACGGGACGGGCGGTACGGCGGCGCGACGTCGGCGTGATCGAACACCCCATGAATCAACCGAACGGCAAATGAAGCCATCGAAGGGAGCTGTCGTGAAACGGTTCGGTGTTGTGCGATGCCTGGCCACGGTCGCCGTGGCGTCGTTGACGCTCACCGCGTGCGGTTCGACCGCGAGCTCGAACGGATCGGACGGGGCGGCGTCGGGCAAGAAGCGCACGCTCGGCGTGAGCTTCGACCTGTTGAACGCCATCCGCCAGGCGGAGAAGTCGTCGATCCAGAAAGCGGCCGAGGCCGCGGGGTACTCGGTCATCTTCAACGTCGCCGACCAGGACGCCCAGAAGCAGGCCTCCCAGATCCAGGACCTGATTCAGACGAAGAAGGTCGACGCGGTGATCGTGATCGCGCAGGACGGCCAGCAGATCGCCTCGTCGGCCAGCCTGGCCAAGGCCCGCAACGTCCCGTTCCTCGCGATCGACCGCTCGGTCGCCGACCAGCAGAACATCACGTTCCAGATCACCGGCGACCCGGTGGCCGACGGCAAGGCGGTCGCGGCCGAGTTCATCGCGGCGGCCAAGACGACGCCGCTGAAGGTCCTGGAACTGGTCGGCGGGCTGACCGATCAGAACGCGATAGGCCGGCGCGACGGATTCAACGCCGCGGTCGCCGGCCAGCCGAACATCACCGTCGTCAGCCAGGTGCCCACCGACTGGAACCCGACGCAGGCGCTCGACGGAACCTCGAACGCGCTGCAGAAGGACCCGACAATCAACGCGATCTACGTGCCCTCCGACTTCCTCCTGCCGTCGGTGCAGTCGGCGCTGACCGCGGCCGGCAGGCTCGCGCCGATCGGCGACCCCAAGCACGTGTTCATGGTGACCATCGACGGGGACCAGAACGGCTGCAAGGCCATGCAGGCCAAGACGCTGGACGCCGACATCGCCACGCCCGTCGACGAGTTCGGCAAGCAGGCCATCGCCGCGGTCACCACGGCGCTCGGCGGCCGGCCGGTCGATCCGAAGACCGTCCAGGCCAAGGGGCTGACGCTCAACCAGGCCAACTTCGCCACGACCAGCTCACAGGTGTGGGGCTGTGCGTCCTGAGCCCGCTCGCACGGAGGGCTCCACCGCGGAGCCCTCCGCCGCCCTGTCCGCCACCCCGACCCCGCGGCCGGCCCGCCTCGCCTGGCTGCGCGACGGGCGCCGTCGTCCCGGCTGGCTCGCCGACCTCGCGATGCTGCCCGCCCTGATCGCGTTGATCGTCGTCCTCGGCGCCATGACCGACGGCCTCCTGACGTCGTCGAACCTGATCAACGTGCTGAGCCAGTCGGCCGTCGTCGCCATCGCGGCGATCGGCGCGACCTTCGTGATCCTGACCGGCGGGATCGACCTGTCGACCGGAAGCGTGATCGGCGCCAGCGGTGTCGCCGGCGCGTGGGTCATCACCAGCAGCGGCAGCCTCGCGGCCGGCATCGCCGCGGGCCTGTGCGCGGGGACCGTGATCGGACTGGCGGTCGGGGTCGTCGTGTCGAGGCTCAACGTCGTGCCGTTCGCCGTGACGCTCGCCGCGCTGTACGTCGTGAGCGGTTGCACGACACTGCTCAGCCACGGCCGGACGATCGCGCCGATGCCCATCGGTTTCATCCGCTTCAGCATCGACGGGCCCGCCGGCGTTCCGTACGCGGTGTGGCTCGCCGTCGTGCTGTACGTCATCGCACAGATCGCGCTGACGCGCACGGCCTGGGGCCGCCGTGTCGTGCACGTGGGAGCGAACGTCGAGGTCGCGCGCATCAGCGGCGTCAACGTGGTCCGCACGCGGACGAGCGTCTACGTCGTCGCCGGCCTCTTCTCGGCGATCGCGGGCATGGTGCTGACGTCGGGACTCGCCGGAGCGGGTGCGAGCATGGGCAGTCCGCTGCTGCTCAACATCGTCGGCGCCGTCGTCCTGGGCGGCACCGGCCTCTCCGGCGGGCGGGGGAGCCTGCTGCGCACCGGCATCGGCGTGCTGTTCCTGGGGTTCCTGTCCAACGGGATGAGTCTGCTCGGGCTGCAGAGTTTCGACCAGCAGATGGTGACGGGCGCGTTCATCTTCGTGGCGGCGTCTGCGGACGGTGTGTTGCGTTGGCTGAGACGGCGATCCGGCAGCGCCTAGGATTCGCCATACAGATAGATGAGTTCCGAAATCCACGATCGACGTAACCGGGCCGCCTCGCTAATTTCATTTCTGGCTGATGAAAGCCGCGTTACCGGCCATCCGATCCCCCGCTGGCCGTCATCGCCCGCCGAGCTGGAAAGGAAAACCATGGCCAAACCATTGGCGTTTGCCACTTCCGTGATCGGTTTCAAACGCCGCGTGCTGACCTGGGCGGCCGCCGTACTGACCGCGTTGGCCTCGGCCGCGCTGATGGTGGTGCTCAGCCCGGCGAGGGCCGACGCCGCCCCCGGCTTCGACCCCGGTCAGTTCCGTGGCGTGCACTGGTCCCGGCTGGGAGACAACTTCACTCCCGACCGGCTCGTCCTGCAGGGGTTGTCCGCGAACGACGACTACAACTCCGCCCGGAGCAAGGCCGACGCCATGTTCGCCGCGTTCCAGAACGACCTGGGTGCCAACACCGTCCGGCTGCCGATCAACCCCGCCACCACGGCCTGGAACACCTACAACGGCGTCATCGACGCCGCCACCGCCAGAGGTTTCAAGGTCATCCTGTGCTACTGGGTGCAGGACGGTACGAACATGGTCCCGGCCGGCTTCCTGTCCACCTGGAACCAGATGTGGGACACGTTGGCCGCCAGATACCGGTCCAACCCTCTGATCTACTTCGACCCGATCAACGAGCCCATCGGCTTCAACACCACGCAGTGGCTGGACTTCGCCGCCACCTGGGTCGCCCGCATGAACACGGCCGGCATCGCGGGCAACCGGCTGTTCATCGAGGGCGCCCAGCTCGACGGCGGCGGGTGGGGAAGTGACCTGCGGCCGCTGTGCAACGACTCCCGCTTCAACGGGGTCTACCTCGGCCTGCATCGTTATGCCTTCCCGTACGGTTCACGGACCTACGATCAGTGGGTCAGCGACATCACGACGCTCATGGGCAACTGCGCCTCGCGCACCGTCATCGAGGAGTTCGGAGCGTCGGCGGACACCGGCGTCGACTTCAACGCCACCCCCACCGGCACGACCGACAAAGAGGTTGCGTACCTGCGTGCCATCACCGACGTCGTCCGCAACTACCACCTGGGTGCGATCTGGTGCCATGTCATCGGCGGCCGGACCACGACCCCGGACCACGACACGCTGAACATCCTGAGGCTCGCCGGCAGCTTCGACGGCAGCTCCAACAACCTGCCGCTGTGGACGGCCAACCCCACCGCCGTCGACCGGCTCAAGTACGCCTGGGGCGGTCTCGGCGCGGGCACGACCGAGCTGCGCAACGCCGGCCTCAACGCGTGCCTCGACGTCCCCAACTCGTCACAGGCCAACGACGTCCAGCTCCAGGTTCGCGGCTGCGTGAACGGCAATAACCAGCGATGGACCAGAAGGCCCAACGGAGCGATCACCGTATACAACGGCACGAAATGCCTGGACGCCTTCGGCTTCGGCAAGACCAACGGCACCCGTGTCGTCATCCACGACTGCCTGGGCAACGCCAACCAGCAGTGGCGCTTCTTCTCCGACGGTACGATTCGCGGAGTCGACTCCCGCCTCTGCCTGGACGCCGACCCGTCCAACCCGCAGAATCTCCGGCTCTGGTCCTGCGGGGGCGGCAACAACCAGAAGTGGCGCCTCTTCAACTCGCAGGTCGGCCTGCGCGCCCGCGTGAACGGCCAGATCGTGACCGCCGAGTCCGCCGGTGCGCAACCGCTGATCGCCAACCGGGCCGTCGTCGACGCCTGGGAGACGTTCGACCTCATCGACAACGCCGACGGCAGCGTGAGCCTGCGCGCGCACGCCAACAACCGGTACGTCGACGCGCCCAGCGGCGGCGCGGCATCGCTGATCGCCGGCAGCACCACCATCGGCCCGGCCCAGCAGTTCGACCTCATCTACAACAACGACGGCAGCATCAGCTTCCGAGCGCGTGCCAACGGCCGGATCGTGGCCGCGGAGTCCGCCGGTGCGCAACCGCTGATCGCCAACCGCACCGCCGTCGGCCCCTGGGAGGAGTTCGACCTGCTCGTCTAGGCAGGGCACTCGGCAGCGCACCTCGAGCGGCCGCGGCGCGACGATCCGTGCCGCGGCCGCCCGAGCACCGGGTGCGCCCGATGTACCGTGCTGGTCGGGCTCGCCCGATCGACGCTCGAGATGAACGCTCCGGATGAGGAGGCACCGTGCAACGCATCGATGCGCACCAGCACTTCTGGGACCCCGCCGGGTACACCTATCCCTGGATGGCGGGCGACGCCATGGATCCCGTGCGCCGCGCGTTCGGTCCGGACGACCTCCTGCCCAGTCTGCGCGCCGCCGGCATCGACGCGACGATCCTCGTGCAGACCCTGTCCAGTCCCGCCGAGACCCGCGAGTTCCTGAAGCTGGCGGCGGATACGGACGCCGTGCGCGGGGTGGTGGGCTGGGTCGATCTGACCTCCCCGTCCGTCGGCGACGATCTCGACGAGCTGCTCGACGGACCGTCCGGCCGCCGGCTGGTCGGCGTACGCCATCAAGTCCACGACGAACCGGACCCGGACTGGCTGCGGCGCGACGACGTCCGGCGCGGCCTGTCCGCCGTGCAGCGCCGGGGTCTCACGTACGACCTGCTGATCCGGGCCCGGGAGATTCCGGCGGCGACCGACGCGGTCAGGCGCTTCCCGGAGCTGCGCTACGTGCTCGATCACATCGCGAAGCCGCGCATCGCGGCGGGCCGGGACGACCCCTGGATGCGGGGCATGCCGGCGCTCGCCGCCGAGCCGAACGTGTCGGTCAAGCTGTCGGGGATGGTCACCGAGGCCGACTGGGCGTCGTGGACGCCCGGCGACCTGCGCCCGTTCGTCGGCCGGGTCGTGGAATGGTTCACGCCGCGACGCCTCCTGTTCGGCTCGGACTGGCCCGTCTGCCTGCTCGCCGGCTCGTACGAGGACATGCTGGCGGGCCTCACCGCCGCCCTGCCCGCGATGAGCCCGAACGAGCTCGAGCAGGTTTTCGGCGGCAACGCGGAGCGCATCTACCGCATCTGAGGCGACGGGAAAGCCAGAGGCCCGCCACCGCGACGGGCGGTAGCGGGCCTCTGGCCGCGAATCAGGCGAACTGGGACAGCAGTGCCGCGGGTGCGGGCTGCACGTCCGCGGCGGCCGGCTTGCTGATCGAGACCGGCTTGCCGAAGTCGCTGAACGTCGTCGTCGCCGTCGTCGCCGGAACCTGGCCGGCGGCGGGCGTCGTCAACGTCAGCGAGGTGATGTAGCCCTCGGCGCCGACCGTCGCCTCGAACGGTACCGACTTCGCCGCGTCGCCCATCTGCTGGATCACATCGGCGCTGGACGCCGGGAGGTTGCGCTTGGTGATGTCGATCGTGCCCTTGAACGCGCCCGCGCCGGTCTGCTCGACCGTCACGATCGCGTCGGCGAACCCTTTGATGTTGGCCGGGTCGTCCGGGTTGCCGAGGCCCAGCTTGCCCAGCGACGCCTTGGAGCCGTCGATGTACATCCACTTCTTCGGGTCGACGCCCGGAACGGGCAGACCCAGCTTCAGGTACAGGTCGGTGCCGACGATGATGACCTCAGCGGTGATCTGCTGCCCCTGCGTGGTGATGGTCAACGAGCCGCTGTTGGTCTGCTTGGCGGGGTCGCTGGAGCCCGTCAGCTTGGTAACGGCCGCGGGACCCACTTCGGTGGTCGTCGAATATGCCACAGTGACGCCGGCGAGCTTGTTGAACGCCTTGGCCAGGTCCGCGCGCGCGTCGGCCTTCGGTGACGCAGCTGCGCTGGCCGATCCGCCGGCCGCCGGCGCGGCGTCGCCGCCGTTGTCGTTCTTGTCGCCGCAGGCCGTGGTGACGGTGAGCGCTCCGGACAACACCAAAGCGAGCAGGACACTCCTGCTGGACTTCATCAGTTTTCCTCCAGTTGGGCGGCACCGTGCCGCCTCGGCGAGGATAGCTATGCCATGCCAGCGGGAATCAGCCCGGTGGACATCTGTCCCTCCACTGTGGGCAGCATGCCGGGGAAGCGTGGCAGACCGTAGTCGACGAGCAGCCCCTTCAGGTGGTGGTAGAGGGCGGTCACGCCGTCATCGTCGAGCCTGGCCGCGCTCGTACCGAACACCGGCATCCGTTGCCACGGCGTGCCGAACTGCTCCCGGTTGCGGACCAGTTGCCGCGCCACGTCGCGGCGGGCCTCCTCGGCGCCGAGGCGCTCGAACTTGTTGATCGCGACCGCGTCGGCCAGGTCCAGCATGTCGATCTTCTCCAGCTGGCCGGCGGTGCCGTAGTCCGGCGTCATCACGTACAGCGACACCGCGGCGTAGGACGCGATCGACGTATCACCCTGGCCGATGCCTGGCGTCTCCACGATGACCAGGTCGTAGCCGGCGGCCTTGCAGGCGGCGATGATGTCCACCATGTGGGCCGGCGCGGTGCCGTCGCACCGGCGCGTCGCCAGCGAGCGGAAGAACACCACACCCGGCGCGGCACTGTTCATCCGGATCCGGTCGCCCAGCAGTGCCCCTCCACCGCGGCGCCGGCTCGGGTCGATGGCGATCACCGCCACCCGCAGCTTGTCCTCGCTGTCGCGGCGCAAATGGCGGACCAGCTCATCGGTGAGCGACGACTTGCCCGACCCGCCCGTGCCGGTGATGCCCAGCACCGGCACCGCCCGCGACCGCGCCGCGTCCCGGACCGCCGCCGCCAACCGGTCGTCGGCACCCGCCTGCAGAAGCGTGATCGCGCGGGCGAGCGCCATCTCGTCGCCGGCCCGCAACGTCTCCGCGTCCACCGGCGGCCGGCGCCGGGCCAGGTCCACGTGGCAGTCCCGGATCAGCTCGCTGATCATTCCGGGCGAGCCGAGCCGCCGGCCGTCCCGAGGGCTGAGGATGCGCACCCCACGTGCGGCCAGCAGCGCGATCTCGTCCGGCACGATCGTGCCGCCGCCACCGTAGACCCGCACATCGGCCGCGCCCCGCTCGGCGAGCCGGTCGATCAGTCGGCTGAAGTACTCGACATGGCCGCCCTGACCGGGGGAGACGGCCACCCCCTGCACGTCCTCCTGTACGGCGGCGGTGACCACCTCCTCGACGCCGCGGTCATGGCCCAGGTCCACGACCTCCGCGCCCTGAGCCTGCAGCAGGCGGCGCATGACGTCGATGCCGTCGTCGTGTCCATCGAAGAGACTGGCCGCGGTGACGAAGCGCACCGGATTGGCGGGCACATGGAGAGCCATGGCGGGAATGCTAGGATGCCCAACTATCTGAAGTCCATGTAATGTGACTCGTCCTATACCATGAGCGCCGCGTCCCGCGCCGGCCGCTGGGGGAGGAGAAAACACGGTGAGCCGCGACGACCTGGGCCATCCGGTGTACCTGCACCGCCCCGCCCGGCGGGTCGTCTCCCTCGTGCCCTCACTGACCGAGTCGGTCGCCGTCACCCGGCCGGACGCCCTCGTCGGCGCCACCGACTGGTGCACCCACCCGGCCGGCCTGAAGGTCGACCGGGTCCGCGGGACCAAGAACCCCAACCTCGTCGCCCTCACGGCGCTGCGGCCCGACCTGGTGCTGGCCAACCAGGAGGAGAACCGGCGCAAAGACGTCGACGCCCTGCGCGCCGCCGGCATCCCCGTCTGGGTCACCGTCATCCGCTCCCTCGCCGAAGCCTTCACCTCGCTGCGCCGCATGTTCACCGACGCGCTGCGATGGCCCGTGCCCGCCTGGCTCACCGAGGCCGAACGGGCGTGGCAACGCCCCGGCCCCGTCGCCGTACCGGCCGTCATACCGATCTGGCGCGACCCGTGGATGGTCGTCGGCTCGTGCACCTTCACCGGCGACCTCGCCGCGCGGCTCGGACTGCACAACGTGTACGGCGACAGTCCCCACCGCTACCCCCACGTCGAACTCGGCGACATCCACCGCCGCCACCCCGAGCTCGTCGTCCTGCCCGACGAGCCATACCGGTTCACGCCCGCCGACGGCCCGGAGGCCTTCCCCGGCAGCCGGGTCGCTCTCGTCGAAGGCCGCAGCCTCACCTGGTACGGGCCCTCGCTGCTCACCGCGCGCGAGCGGCTGACATCGCAGTTGGGACTGCGATGACGATGCGGGCCGAGTCCGCAAGCTGACCGCCGGCGCCGGTCGCATCCGGTCAAACGGGGCCGCGATCAGGGCGGACGTCATTGTCGGCACCCGCGGGGCCGGTTGACCGGTTGAACGTTAGGAGAGAATGGGATACGGTATCCGAACTTCCGAAGGGGGCTTGACGTGCAGCTCGCGAAACCGCACCCGATTCCCGGCACACAGGACGCCACCCGGCTGATCGACGAGATGACCAACGGTCAGCTGCGCTGGGACGCCGGGGACGACGGCGTCGTCCGCCTGACCCTGAACCGTCCCGACAAGCTCAACGCGATCAACCGGGACATGGTGCGCGGCCTCCGCGCCGCGGTTCGGCTCGCGGAGGAGCGCCCCGATGTCCGTGTCCTGATCGTGGCCGGCGAGGGCCGGGCGTTCAGCGCGGGCGGCGACCTTGCCGAGGTTAGCGCGCTCGTGCGGGACCGGGACGCCTTCGACGGCTTTCTCGACGAGTGGCACGACGCCTTCGACGCGATCGAGGCCTGCAGCAAGCCGGTCATCGGCCAGATCCACGGCGTGGCGTTGGCGGGAGGGTTCGAGCTGATGCAGGTGTGCGATGTCGTCATCGCCGCCCGTTCGGCCCGCCTGGGCGACCAGCACGCGCGGTTCGGGCTGTTTCCCGCCGGTGGAGGGACGCAGCGCCTGGCGCGGCTCATCGGCCTGCGGCGAGCCACCTGGATGCTGGTGACCGGCGAGGCGATCGACGCCGACACGGCGGAGCGCTTCGGGCTGGTGACCCGGGTCGTCGACGACGGCGAGCTGGCGGCGGTCGTGGACGAAACCGCGCGGGCGCTGAGCCGGCTGAGCCCACGCGCGACGGCGGCGATCAAGTCTGCCCTCCGCTTAGGTGAGGGGCTGGAGGTGCACCAGGCGCTGCGCGCGGAGCGACCGCTGGCCCTCGACCACATGGCTTCCGGCGACGCCCAGATCGGGTTCGAGGCGTTCCGCCACCGCCGGGAGCCCGACTTCGCCGCTGGCCCACGATGACGAAATTACCGAGGAGCCGATCATGCAACTGAGCGACATTCTGTACGAGGTCAAGGACAGCGTCGCCCGCATCACGATCAACCGCCCGGAGAAGCGCAACGCCTTCCGCGAGGAGACGCTCGACGAGCTCATCTGGGCCTTCGGCCAGGCCGAGGCGGACCGCACGGTGGGCGTGATCGTCCTGACGGGCGCCGGCGATCGAGCGTTCTGTTCCGGCGGGGACATCGCGTGGGAGGACGCGTCCGACCCGGTCGGGGCCGCGCGGATGAACCGCCGCACCAGCGTCCTCTCGATGATCATGCGAGGGTGCGGCAAGCCGGTGATCGCCCGCGTGCACGGCTACGCGGTCGGTGGCGGTAACGAGTTGCAGATGATCTGCGATCTCACCATCGCCACCAGCGACTCCAAGTTCGGCCAGTCGGGTCCGAAGATGGGCAGCGTCCCGGTCTGGTGGGGCACGCAGCTGCTTCCGCGCATCGTCGGCGAGCGCCGCGCCCGCGAGATCGTCATGCTGTGCGAGCCGATCACCGCACAGGAGGCGAAAGCCATCGGCCTGATCAACAAGGTCGTGGCGCCCGAAGAGCTGGACGCCGCCGTCGACGCGTGGTGCGAGCGCCTGCTGTCGCTGAGCCCCCAGGCCCTCCGCGTCGCGAAGCTCTCCCTCAACTTCGAATCCGATCAGCTGTGGGCGTCGGTACAACACGGCCAGCAAATGATCAACTTCATCCACGGGACCGAGGAGTTCCACGAGGGGACGTCGGCCTTCCTCGAGAAGCGCCCGGCGGACTTCGCCCGGTTCCGTCGCTAGGAGGCGCTGGTGCTGCACACGCGAGCAGATCATGAGTGATTCCCCGGTCGTCATCGTCGGAGCCGGGCACGCCGGGTTCACGCTGGCACTCATGCTCCGCGCGCGGGGATGGGAAGGCGGCGTCGTCCTCGTCAGCGACGAGGACGAGCTGCCCTACCAGCGACCGCCGCTCAGCAAGGAATACCTGCACGCCGGGCAGGACGAGGACGAGACGCGGTTCCGCCCGGCCTCGTTCTACGCTGAGCAACGTATCGAGCTCGTCCTCGGTGCCCGGGTCGTCGACATCGACCGTGCCGGCCGCAACGTCGTCTTCGCCGACGGCACGCGCCGATCGTTCGCTCACCTGGTGCTGGCGAGCGGAGCGCGGGCGCGCGAGCTGCGAGTGCGGGGCCACGACGCCGATGGTGTGGTGTCGCTGCGGACCCGGCATGAGGCGGTCGACCTGCGGGCGCGCCTGGACGCCGCCAGGAGCGTGGCGGTCGTCGGCGGCGGGTTCATCGGGCTCGAGGTCGCCGCCGCCTCGGCCGAACTCGGGTTGCGGGTGACCGTCCTCGAGGCGCAACCGCGGCTCATGGCGCGGTCGCTGTCGCACGTCATGGCCGATCACCTGCTCGCGCTGCAGCGCCGGGCCGGGGTTGACGTCCGGCTCGCGTCGGTCGTCGACGCGATAGCGACGGAGGGCGGGCGCGTCACCGGTGTGCTGACGCGGGAACCGGACACTGTGCCGGCCGACATCGTCGTCGTCGGTATCGGCGCGGTACCCAATGACGAGCTCGCCGCGTCGTGCGGACTGCCGGTCCGCGACGGCGTCCTGGTCGACGCCCAGCTGCTGACGGCGGATCCGGCGATCTCGGCGATCGGCGACTGCGCTCGCTTTCCCGGTCCCGAGCTCGACGGGGCCGGCTACCGACTGGAGTCCGTGCAGAATGCGACCGACCAGGCGCGGTACGTCGCAGATCGCCTGATCAACGGCTCGACGCAGCCGTACTGGGCGGTCCCGTGGTTCTGGACGGAGCAGTTCGGCCAGAAGCTGCAGATAGCCGGGCTCGCCACGGGCTACGACGAGCTGCGGACCGAGCGCGCCCGGGATGACAAGTTCTCGGTGTACTGCTCACGCGGCGGCACGCTGCTCGCCTGCGAATCGATCAACGCGCCGGGAGATCATCTCCGGGCGCGCAAGGCGCTGGCCGCCGCGTTCACCGGTAGCGGTGGCTGAAGCCCAGCTCCACGGACAACCCTGACGAACCTTGCCAAACAGGGTTCGCTGAGTAAGGTATCCCGTATACAGCGCGCCGCGCGTGGACCGATGGTGCCAACGGCGCGTTCGCGGATGATGCGACGTCGCGTCCCGTCGACAGGAGAGCTCTCATGGCCGAGGCCGAAAAGCAGGAACTGGTCGATGTCGCCGGTCAGTGCCCGTATGACTACTACCAAGCGGCGCGCCAGCGTGGTCCGGTGTCCTGGGAGCCCCGCACCGGCTACTGGGTGGCGTCGACCTACTCGTCGGTCAGCCAGATCCTCGCCGACGAGGACGCCTTCCCCCGCCTGACGCCCGCCGAGATCGTGTCCGAGCAGCGGTACGAGAGGATCATCGCCACGCCGACGTTCCTCCGTGGCCAGGAGCGGCTGCAGCACCACCGGTGGTGGCTGGAGATCTTCAACCCGAAAAACCTGAAGGCCATTCGGTCCGGCGTGATCGCCGAGGTCGTCGACGCGACGATCGACGAGTTCGCGTCGCGGGGCAGCGCCGAGCTCGTCCATGACTACACCGAGCCGGTGGCGGACCGGGCCATCGCCGGCGTCCTGGGGCTGCCCTGGCAGGACTCGGCCTGGATGGCCGAGCTCCGCACCAACTTCAACCACATCGAGCACTACAAGGGCTTCATCTACCTCACGCCCGAGGAGTCGAAGCCGTTCGCCGAGCAGGCCCTCGCGGCCACCCACCGGGTCGACGATCTGATCCGGCCGTTCATGGAGCAGCGGCGGGCACATCCCGACGACACGATCATGAGCCGGGTGCTGCACGACGACGCGATGGCCGGCTGGAGCGAGGACGAGCTGTACGGCCTCGTGCGCACGTTCTTCACGGGCGGCAGCGGTACGACCAGCATCGAGCTCGCCAACGCGATCTACCTGATGCTGACCACCGAGGGCATGACCGAACGCCTCACCGGTGCCGACCCGAAGGTCGTCGCGAACTTCGTGGAGGAGGCCCTGCGCCTCGTGCCGACCAACCATTTCCGGACCCGGGTCGTGCATCAGGACGTCGAGATGGACGGCGTTCGGCTGCAGAAGGGGCAGATCGTCGCCCCGCTCATCGCGTCGGGCAACCGGGACGAGTCGCACTACGACCACGCCGACGAGGTCGATCTCGAGCGCAAGAACCCGCGTCAGCACCTGGCGTTCAGCGTAGGCATCGGTGCCTGCGCGGGCTCCGGGCTGGCCCGCGTCGAACTGCAGGAGGGCGTCGCTCGCCTGGCGAACCGTCTCGGCGAGCTGCGCCTGGATCCCGCCGCCGAGGCGCCTTCTCTCGGCGGGTCCATGTTCCGCCTCTACTCACCCCTGCACGTGCTGTTCCAGGCCCGCTAACACCTGACATCAAACCTGTGAAGGGAATGCCGAAGTGGACCGTCTGAAGGACAAGGTCGCCATCGTCACCGGCGGTGCTTCCGGCCTCGGCGAGGAGACCTCGAAGCTGTTCGCCGAGGAGGGCGCCCGCGTCGTCGTGGCCGACGTCAGCGTCGAGCGCGGCGAGGCCGTCGCGGCCGCCATCCGGGACAAGGGATCCGAGGCGGTGTTCCAGCGGACCGACGTCGCGAGCAGCGAGGACGTGCGCGCGCTGGTGGCGCGCGCCGAGGAGACGTTCGGGCGCCTGGACATCATGGTCGCCAACGCCGGCATCGGCGGTGTGGCCTCCCGCAAGTCCCTCGAGGATCTCGAGGAGGACGAGCTGGAGGAGGTCCTGCAGATCAACCTCAAGGGGCTGTGGCGGTCCTTCAAGTACGCCGCGCCGGCGATTCGCCGGGCCGGTGGCGGTGCGATGACGTCGAGCGCGTCCGTCGCCGGGCTCACCATCCTGGGCGGATCGAACCTGGGCGGCTACACGGCCTCGAAGCACGGGGCGGTCGGCCTGACGAAGTTCTTCGCCGCGGAGCTGGCGGCCGACCGCATCCGCGTCAACTGCGTCTGCCCCGGCCGGATGCAGACCAACATCGACGAGAGCTTCGGCTACGACGATGCGCAGCTGCAGGTCGCTCGCGACCGCCGCGAGGTCGCGATGAAGACCTCCGGGATGCGCACCATGGCCCACCCCCGCGAGGTCGCGTACCTGCACCTGTTCCTGTGCTCGGACGAGGCCTCGTTCGTCAACGGCCAGGCCATCGAGGCCGACGGCGGCGTCAACCTCTTCATGAACCGAAGCGGTCTTGTGACCAAGAACAGCGAGTGACGGGCGATGTCCGTCGATCAGCTGGCGAGCGCGCTGGTCCTGGCGCACCGGGAGAAGCGGCCGGCTCCACGGGTGGACGAGGTGGCGCGGCTCGGGCTGGATGAGGCGTACCTCGTCCAGTCACGCGTCTTCGAGCGGTTGTGGGAGCGCGGCTCCCGGGCGGTCCCCTCGTACAAGGTCAGCCTGGTGACCCGCGAGATTCAGCAGCTCTACGGCACGGACGAGCCCGCGCTCGGTGCCGTGCCGCCGCAGCACGTCGTGGACAGCGGGTCGACCCTGGCGCTCGACGACCTGTTCTGCCCGATCCTCGAACCGGAGCTGGTCTTCGTGGCCACGCGCCCCCTTTCGGCCGCGGCGGGCGTCGAGGAGATCCTCGACGCCTGCCTGGTCGCGCCGGGCATCGAGGTGCCCGACTCGCGTTACGCCGGCTGGTATCCGCTCCCGGACGGGACGGTCACCGAGCTGGTGGCCGACGGGGCCTTCGCCGGGCGCATCGTCTGCGGCGAGCCGGTGCGGGTCACCGACGCGGCGTTTCTGGCCGGCGTCGAGGTGTCGGCGTCCTTCGACGGTGAGCTTTTCGCGCGGGGGACCGGCACCCAGGTGATGGGCAACCCGGTCAACGCGGTCGCCTGGCTGAGCAGGGCTCTCGCCGCGCAAGGCAGGATCGTCCAGGCCGGCTCGCACATCGCGTCCGGGACGTTCGCCGATCCGGTCGTGGTGCGGGCCGGCACATTCCGGGCGGATTACGAGGGTATCGGCTCGGTCGAGGTTTCTTTCGCGTGATCAGGAGGTCGGCATGGCCGGGCGTGTGACGATCGAGGACTACCGCCGCATCGCGAAGCGTCGCCTGCCTCGCTTCGTCTTCGACTACGTCGACGGCGCGGCCGGCGACGAGTTGACCATGCGCGACAACATCGACGCGTTTCAGAGGATCCGTCTGTACCCCAACCAGCAGGTCGATGTCAGCCACCGGTCGACGGCGACCACGGTGCTCGGGCGGCAGGTCGAGATGCCGGTGCTGCTCGCGCCGACCGGGCTCCAGCGACTGGTGCACCGGCGGGCGGATCTCGAGGTCGCCGCCGCGGCCGGGCGCGCCGGGGTCCCGTTCGTCGTCAGCGCCTCGACCGCGTTCACGATCGAGGAGATCGCCGAGAACGCCACCGGGGACCTGTGGATCCAGATCTACCCCTGGCGGGACCGGGCGGCCGTCGAGCACGTCGTGAAACGCGCGCTGGACGCCGGATACTCCACGTTGGTGGTCACGGTCGACGTACCCCTGCTGGGCCGGCGCGAGCGCGACGTGCGCAACGGCATGAGCATCCCGCCCCGGATCACGCCACGCAACATCTACGAGGGGGCCCGGCACCCTCGATGGGTCACGCATCTGCTCCGCGGGCCCGAGATCACCTTCACGAACTTCTCGAGTTTCGTGCCCGACTCACGTGGCATGGCGCTGATGTCCTGGGTGAACAACGAGCTGACGAATCCCGGGGCGCGGTGGGACGAGGTGCGCTGGTTGCGCAGTCTCTGGCCGGGTCCGATGGTGGTCAAGGGCATTCTCACCCGGCGCGACGCGCTGCTCGCGGTCGGCGAGGGCGCCGATGCCGTCGTGGTGTCCAACCACGGCGGCCGGCAGCTCGACGGAACGCCCGCGACCGTCGACGTGCTACCGCGAATCGTCGACACGGTGCCGGATCGAGTGGAGGTGCTGCTCGACGGCGGCGTCCGGCGGGGGACCGACGTGCTGAAGGCGCTGGCCCTGGGCGCACGTGGGGTCCTGATCGGCCGGCCCTACTGGTGGGGACTCGCGGCGGGCGGCTCGAACGGCGTGCGTGCGGTGCTGGACATCCTGCGTGCGGAGCTCGACATGGCCATGGCCCTGTCGGGCCGACCGACCATCGAGTCGATCGGCCCCGATCTCCTGGCCCCGCCCGACTGACGCGCACGCCGTCGGGCGGGTGTCACTGCAACTCGAGTCCCTGCGACGTCAGGTGCTCCACCAGTCCATGCCCGGATGCGACGATGTGGTCGGTCATCAGCGAACCGACCTTCTTGTGCTGGCGGCGCCGCATCGCCTCGATGATCGCCTCGTGTTCGGCGTTCGAGTGGCCCGCCCGCTCGGGCATCTCGATGAGGAAGTTGCGCGGCAGGTCCACGGAAAGGATCTTGAGTGCGGTCAGCAGCTTCCGCGACCGCGCGAGCCGGTTGATGCTGCGGTGGAACGTCCAGTTGAGCTCGGCCATCGACGCCCGCTCCCCGGCTCCCGCCGCGGCGACCATTTGGTCGTGCAGCGAGTTCAGGTTTTCCAGGTCCTCCGGCGTCGCGTGCTCCGAGGCGCGCGTCGCGGCCATGCCGGCGAGCGTGCCCTCGATGAGGTAGGAGTCGAGGAGGTCGGCGCGGCTCAGCGGCGCGACGATCGTGTGCTGGCCACGATCCGTGGTCAGCAGACCCTCGTGAGTGAGGGCCTGCAGGGCGTCGCGGATCGGCATCCGACTCGTTCCGAAGCGCTCGCAGAGAGGCTGTTGCGACAGGCGGGTGCCCGGCTTGATCGTGCCGAGCAGAATGTCACGGCGCAGCTGGTCGGCTATCTGGCTGCCGAGCAACGAGCGCTGAACTTTGCCGGTCGGCTGGGCCACCATCACGTCAGGCTGCGCCATGGTTCTCCTTGACTCGATTCGACAATTTACATCGTATACGGTAGCCGCTGATTATGTCAGAGTGAAAGAGCGGCATCAATTACATCATTCCGGACGCGGGCACCAGTTGACGTCCTGCGACGACAATCCGGGCGCTGGGCTGTGTCCACGGCCCGCCGAGCCGGGTAGGCGAATGGGACTGTTCGGTTGTCGCGAGAGTCCCACGGTGACGATGTCCTGACCGGCGGTCAGGTACGGATCGACGGCCGCCTCGGCCATGTCGTTGATCGGCGCATAGCAGACGTTCGCATCGCCGAGTAGCGCGTCCCAATGGTCCCTGTCCGCCGTGGCGAATACGGCCGAAAGCTGCTCGATCGCGGCGTCGGGCCGGCTTGCGCGCGACTGGATCAGATCGTCCCGGTCCAGCAACCGGCACAGCCGGCTCCAGAAGTGGTCCTCGAGCGCGCCAATGGCGATCCATCGGCCATCGCGACATTGGTACGTCGTGTAGCCGGCATCGCTGCCCAGGTTGAAGTCGCGCTCCAGGCGCGGCGGATCGGCGGCCAGCGCCTTGACCAGTTGCGGGCCGGTCAGCGCGACCGCGGAGCCCAGCAGGCTCACGTCCACGAACTGGCCTTCGCCGCTGCGTTCGCGGTGCAGCAGCGCGGCGACGATCCCCACCGCGGCGTGCAGGCCGGCGGCGAGGTCGGCGATCGGTGACCCTACGGGCACGGGCGCCCCAGCCGAGTCCCTGACCTGACCGAGGAAGCCGGCGCGGGCCAGGAAGTTGATGTCGTGCCCGGGTGTGCCGGGGTTGTGACCGTGCTGCCCGGCGACGGAGATCGAGCAGTACACGACGCGCGGGTTGACGGCGCGGCATGACTCGTAGTCGAAGCCGAGCCGAGCCGCGACGCCGACGGTGAATCCCTCCACGATGACGTCGCAGTCGCTGACGAGGGTGCGCAGCCGGTCGCGGTCTTCGTCGTCCTTCAGGTTCAGCTGGATGCTTCGCTTGTTGCGACCCACCCAGGCATGCAGCGCGCTGTCGTCCCCGACCCGTGGCTCGATGTGCCGGCCCGGCTCGCCTCCTGGCCGTTCGACGTGGATCACGTCCGCGCCGAGGTCGGCCAGCAACAGCGTGGCGTAGGGTCCGGGGAGGTAGGTGGTCAGGTCGAGGACCCGGACTCCTGCCAGCGGTGCACCGTCGGATGTCACGCCGATCTTCCAACCTTCTGACGTCGAGGGTGCTTCCGATTGCTCGTGTTCGTGCCCGGGGAAGCTGGACTGGGCTGTCGTATCCTGTATACACTTTAGCCGGACGTCGGTGCCCGGACAAGCAGAGGATGCGGCACACGGTCCACCACCGGCCGGATTCGGTTCGCCGACGGTCTTCGTCCGCTTCGCTGTGACCCCCTCGGACGAGAGTTCGACGACTCGGTGACCGCCCTCGATCCCGCCGATCGGGCAGCGGGCCGGCCATGCCAATGTGAAGGGAGTTCCACATGGGTGGACAGCGTGACCTCCAGGCCGCGCTGGAGACCGCGATCGAGCGCGGCGAGCACGGTGTGCAGATCGCGGCCTACATCGGCGAGGAACTCGTGCTGGATGGAAGCATCGGCACCGCCGACGACGCCGGCACGCCGGTCACCAGCGAGACGCTCTTCCCGATCTTCTCCGTGACCAAGGGGCTCGTCGCGACGGCGCTGCACATCCAGGCCGAGCGCGGCTACGTGGACTACGAAGCGCCGGTCGCGACGTACTGGCCGGAGTTCGCCGCCAACGGCAAGGACGCCATCCGCGTCCGTGACGTGCTCGTCCACCAGTCCGGGGTGCCGCAGATGCCGGAAGGCACGACGCCGCAACGGCTGCAGGACTGGAATTGGTGCGTCGACGGGCTCGCCGGGCTCACGCCGCTGTTTCCAGTGGGCACGAGCGCGTACGCCTCGATCAGCTACGGCTGGCAGGTCGGCGAGATCGTTCGCCGCACCGACCCCAAGGGTCGCGGCTTCGCCGAGTTCGCGCACGACGAGATCTTCCAGCCGTTGGGTATCGAGGACTACTACCTCGGCATGGGCGGGAGGAACCACGACCGCGTGGCCACCCTGTACTCCGCCGGCAACCTGAGGCCGCAGCCGAGCCAGTACCGCGAGCTGGCCATGCCCCCGAACATCACGCCCGGCCCGCTCTGGAACGACTCGACGTTCTACGACGCGGTCATCCCCGGCGCCGGCGGGATCGCCAACGCCAAGGCCGTCGCGCGCTTCTTCGCCCTGCTGGCCAACCGCGGCGAGTTCAACGGCCACCGGCTGCTCAGTGCCGACCGGGTCATGTCCTTCACCCAGCCCCGCCCGAACCCGTACGCCTGGGACGAGGTGCTCGGCCAGGTGCCCTGGGTCGGCACGGGAGGCTTCTGGCTCGGCGGCGACTCTCCGCCTGCCGAGCCGATCATCGGTACGAGCCCGCGGATCCTGTCGAGCAACGGCGCGGGCGGGACGATCGCGTGGGCCGATCCCGACACCGGGCTCGCGGTGGCCATCTGCCACAACCGCATGTTCCGGATCAACCCGTCCCTGCCCCCGGACGAGCACCCGTTCACGCAGCTGGGTGCCGTGGCGCGCTCTTTGAAGGAGTCGTAGTGCCCAAGGTGACCTACGTCCAGCCGGACGGCAGCGCGGAAAGCCATGACGTGCCCACCGGCAAGTCGCTCATGCTCGCGGCCATCTCCAACAACGTTGCCGGGATCCTCGGTGAGTGCGGCGGCCAGGCCATGTGCGCCACCTGCCACGTCTACGTCGACGAGGAGTTTCTGGACCGGCTCGCGCCCCCGTCGGAGGACGAGGACGAGATGCTCGAAGCGACGACGTCGGAGCGGCGGTCGAACAGCCGGTTGTCC
Organism: Dactylosporangium sp. NPDC000555; assembly: GCF_040300025.1. NCBI lineage: Bacteria > Bacillati > Actinomycetota > Actinomycetes > Micromonosporales > Micromonosporaceae > Dactylosporangium > Dactylosporangium sp. NPDC000555. The sequence goes on from NZ_JBEPDB010000010.1 coordinate 118,358, forward strand.
TGCCAGCTCATCTGCGGTCCTGAGCTCGACGGGTTGATCGTGACACTACCCGAAGACCAGGCCTGAATCCCGGAGGAAAGCGTGGGTGCTCAGCAAAAGGCGGCGCTCTCGGAGCTCGACAGCACCGAGGGGCGAAGTTATCTGCGGGGATGGGACGTCCTCCTCCGCCTGCCCGCGATCCAGCGAAAGCTCGACCTTGCGGCAGGTCACAACACCGCCGGCTACGTGTCCGGCTATCCGGGTTCGCCGCTCGGTGGCCTGGACACGGAACTGCGCCGCGAGCGCGAACGGCTCGAGCAGTACCATGTCCGCTTCGAGCCCGGGCTCAACGAGGACCTGGCGGCGACCGCGATCTGGGGCACGCAGTACCTCAACGCCGGAAGCGTGAAGTCCGACTATGACGGCGTCTTCGGCCTCTGGTACGGCAAGGGGCCCGGGGTCGAGCGGTCCGCCGACGCCATGCGGACGGCGAGCTACATGGGCACCGCGGCACTGGGTGGCGTCGTGGCCCTCGCCGGCGACGACCACGACGCGCGAAGCACGCTGACCGCCCAGCAGAGCGAGCCGCTCTTCATGCACATGGGCATGCCGATCCTCAGCCCGGCGACGCTGCAGGAGTACCTGTCGTACGGCATTCTGGGCTGGGGCCTGTCGCGGCACAGCAAGCTGTGGGTCGGCATGATCTGCCTCAACGACATCGCCGACTCGGCCGGTACCGTCGACCTCGGCGCCATACCGGAGATCGTCGTCCCGGAAGCGCCCGCGCCCCCGCCGATCAAGATCGGGAAGCGCGCGCTGGAGACCGAGCACGACATCCGCGGCCTGCGGATACCCGCCGCGCGCGCGTTCGCCCGGGCCAACCGCCTCGACCGGGTCGCCATCCACTCGTCGGCGCCGAAGGTCGGCATCGTCGCGGCCGGCAAGGCGTACGTCGACGTGCTGGACGCGCTGCAGCGCCTGGGGATCTCCCGCGCCCAGGCCGCCGAGCTGGGCATCTGCGTGTACAAGGTCGGCATGGTCTGGCCGCTCGAGGACACCGGCGCGACGGCGTTCATGCGGGGCCTCGACGAGGTGATCGTGGTCGAGGCCAAGCACCCGATCATCGAGGACCAGTTGAACCGGATCGCCAACGGGTTCGCCCGTGCGGAACGCCCGGTGATCGTCGGCAAGCTCGACGAGCGCGGTGCGACCCTGGTGCCCGATACGGGCGCGCTCAACAGCGCGCTGGTCGCCGAGGTGCTCGCGCGGCGCTTCGCGCGCCACGACATCACCGTCGCGGCGCGGGCCACCACCGGCCCGCGCGTGCTGGGCCTGGTGAGCGGCTCGACCCTGACGCGCAAGCCCGGCTTCTGCGCCGGCTGCCCGCACAACACGTCGCTGCGGATGCCCGGCGGCAGTGTCGCCATCGGCGGTACCGGCTGCCACAGCATGGCGGCGATGTACGAGGTTCCCGAGCGGGAGACCGAGATCCTTCCGCACATGGGCGGCGAAGGTGCCATGTGGATAGGCATGTCGCCGTTCGCGCGTGACAGTCACGCATTCCAGAACGTCGGGGACGGCACGTATTCGCATTCGGGATCCCTGGCGATCCGGGCGGCGCACGCCGCCGGCGTGAACGTGACGTTCAAGGTGCTGCTCAACGGCTTCATCTCGATGACCGGGGGCCAGTCGATCCCGGGTGGGCTCTCGGCGGCCGACATCAGCGCCCAGGTGCTCGCCGAAGGCGCGACCAAGGTCGTGGTCGTGGCCGAGGAACCGAGGCGGATCAGGCGGACCCAGAAGCTGCCGCGCGGCGTCAGCCTCCGGCCGCGGCGCGACCTCATCCGCGTCCAGGAAGAGCTGGGCAAGGTCAAGGGCGTCACGGTGCTCATCTACGACCAGGAATGCGCGGCGGAGCTTCGCCGGCACCGCAAGCGGGGCACGGCCGTCGATCCGGACAAGCGCGCCTACATCGACCCGGAGGTCTGCGAGGGCTGCGGCGACTGCAACGTGCAGTCGAACTGCATCGCCGTCGAGCCGTTGGACACCGAGCTGGGTCGCAAGCGCAAGATCGACCAGTCCAACTGCAACAAGGACTTCAGCTGCGTCAACGGATACTGCCCGAGCTTCGTCACGCTGTACGGCGCGAAGCCACGAGCCCGCGTCTCGTCGGGCTCGGCGGCGCTCGCGGCGCTGCCGCAGCCACCCGAGGTCGACACGGCCATCTCGTCCGATGAGCCGTACAGCATCCTCGTCGGCGGGATCGGCGGTGGCGGCGTGCTCACGATCGGCGCGATCCTCGGCGTCGCGGCGGACCTCGAAGGCAAGTTCGTCTCCGTGCTCAACGAGTCCGGGATCGCGCAGAAGAACGGCGCGGTGCAGAGCCACGTGCGCATCGCCCCGGAACTCGACGCCGAGGTCTCGCCGCGGATGCCTCCGGGCTCCGCCGACCTGGTCATCGGCGGCGACATGCTGGTGGTGTCCGCACCAGGCGTCCTCGAGCTGTTCAACCCGGGACGCACGCGCGTGGTCGTGAACGAGGACATCAAGCCGACCGTCGGCTTCTCCGCCGATCCGGGCATGGACCTGGCGTCCGGATTCAGCGAGTCGCTGCTGCGCCGCGCGGCCGGCGACCGGGTGGACGTCGTGGAGGCGAACCGGCTCGCCACCGAGCTGTTCGGCGACGAGATCTTCTCGAACATGTTGCTGCTCGGCAGCGCCTTCCAGCACGGTCATGTACCGCTGTCGGCCGACGCGATCGAGCAGGCGATCGCTCGCAACGGCGTCGCGGTCGAGGCCAACCGGCAGGCGTTCCGGATCGGCCGGCTGGTCGTCTCGCACCGCAACGAGGTGTACGGCCTGCTGCGCGGGCTGTCCAGCGGCGGCGTCCAGGCGCGCAAGGAGGAGCCCGGCTTCGACGACGTCGTCGCCGACCGGGAGCGCCGGCTCGTCGCGTACCAGGACGAGGCGTACGCGCGACGCTACCGCCAGACGGTCGACCTGGTCCGCGCGGCGGAGTCGCGCCTCGGTGCGGGCCGGGAGGAACTGTCGATCGCGACGGCCACCTACCTGTACAAGCTGATGGCCTACAAGGACGAGTACGAGGTGGCGCGCCTGTACCGCGAGCCCGGGTTCCGCAAGCGCATCGAGGCCGAGTTCGAGGGCTCGTACCGGTTGAAGGTCAACCTGGCCCCGCAGATCCTCAACGCCCGTGAATCGTCGTCCGGCCGGGCTCGCAAGTGGGAGATTCCGCTCGGCCTCGCCATGGTCGGCTTCGCCGTGCTGGAGCGCGCCCGGAAACTGCGTGGGACGCCGCTGGACGTCTTCGGGATGACCAAGCATCGCCGTGCCGAGCGTGCTCGTATCGCTCAGTACGAGCAGACCCTCGGCGACCTCGTGAAGGTCCTGAGTCCCGACAACTACGACGTGGCGGTCCAGATCGCGTCGATTCCCGATCAGATCCGCGGGTTCGACACCATCAAGGACCAGTCGGCCCTCGCCGCGCAGGAGAAGGAGTCCGAGCTCCTCGGCAGCCTGCGTTCGAGCCAACCCGTCGCGTGACCGGCCCGAGTCCCCGATCACTGGAGGAAGCATGTTCAGGCACGTCGTGCTCATCAAGTTCAAGCCGGACGTGACCCCGGGCCAGATCGAGCAGTTGGCGAATCGGCTCGAGGCCGCTCGCCAAGCGATCCCTCAGGTGCGCGCCGTGGCCTGCGGCAGCGACCGCGGGCTGATCCAGGGGAGCAGCGACTTCGCCATCTGCGTCGACTTTGACTCGATGGATGACTATTCCGTGTACCTGCGGCACGACGACCACGTCGCGCTGGCGGGCATGCTCGGTCCGCTCGTCGACTCGCGCACCGTGGCCGACTACGAGTTCCACTGAGTCCATCGCCACCATGTCAGATCTGGATTGCCCATGGCGGTGGTGACGTTTGTACCTCCGGGCGGCGCGCCGATCACGGTCTCGGCGCCGACCGGCGCCAACCTCCTGCGCGTCGCGATGGCCTACGGCGTGAGCGGTCTCGTCGCCGAGTGCGGCGGGGACGCCGTCTGCGGAACGTGTCATGTCTTCGTCAGCGGGATCGAACCGCAGCAGCTCGGCGCGACGAGCGAGGCCGAGGACGAACTGCTCGACGACGCGGCGGAGCCGCGCCGGGCGAACAGCCGGCTCGCCTGCCAGCTTGCCGTGCCGGCCGCACCCGGTCCGCTCGTCGTGACGGTCGCCGCCGAACAGTGGCGAACCCTGCGGTGAAGCGAGAACGCTGAGATCTGCTTGCTTGCGCCGGTACGTGCGACGGGAGAGGCCCGTCGCACGTACCGGCGTGCTCCGTTCTATCCCGGAAGCCGGCTCATGTCGGTACGAAGACGGGCTTGCTACCGCACCGATTACGGGATACCGTATTCCGGGCGGCGGTGAGACGCCGATCACACCGTGTTTCTGGGTATCGACCCTACTCGGCGAGATGCCGCCTTCGTTCGGATGGAGGTGTCGCTGTTGCCGTGTGAGCCTCTCGCCCGCCACCCGAAACGAAGTGTCCGGCGTCCCGATTCGCCGGCCACATGCCCGATTGAACGGGTGGCGGCACTAGCCGGCGATCCTGCTTGAGTCGGGGCCATGCGGGGCGGACTCGGTGCCGCAATGTCTTGCTAACACGTTTGTAACCGTATACCGTATTCAAAATCGCCGACAGGAAGGGCCGGGCTGATGGGGCAGATCGAGCCGCCGTCACCTCAGGGCTCCGGGTGTTTCGGCGGGCGCCGAAACGAGGATGGTGCTGATGCTGGTTCATGAGGCGCTCGCGAGAGGGCTGGCCGCCCTCGGCGTTACGCACGTCTTCGGCGTCATGGGTGATGCCAACCTGTTCATTATTGACAGCTTCACGCGGACCGTGGGCGGCACCTACGTTCCCGCGGCCAGTGAGGGCAGTGCGGTACTGGCCGCGATGGGCTACGCCCAGGCGTCGGGCGGACTCGGGGTGGCCACCGTGACACACGGGCCGGGACTCACCAACACCATCACCGCGCTGGTGGAAGGGTCGCGGAGCCGGACTCCGATGCTCCTGCTGGCGGGCGACACCCCCGCGGACAGCGTCAACCACATCCAGAACATCGGCCAGCTCGAGCTCGCAGGCGCCGCGGAGGTCGGGTTCCAGCAGGTCCGGTCGGCGCAGAGCGCGGCCGCGGATCTCATCGAGGCGGCTCGGCGGGCCTGGGCCGAGCGTCTGCCGGTGGTGGTCAACATCCCCATCGACCTGCAGTGGCAGGACGCCGGCGACGATGCTGACCTGCGTGCCGCTGCGGACGGCGAGCCCGTCCCGGCAACCCCCGAGCTGATCGAGGACGGCGTCGCCGTCATCGCGTCGGCGAACCGGCCGCTCGTGCTGGCGGGCCGCGGCGCGTCCGACGCGAGAGCGAAGGCGGCCCTGGTCGAGCTCGCTCATCGCATCGGCGCCCCGTTGGCGACGACGCTGCGCGGCAAGGACCTCTTCGCTGGCGAGCCGTCTGCCATCGGCATCTTCGGCACCCTGTCGGATGAGCGGGCGCTCGAGGTCATCGGGCGCGCGGACTGCGTCATCGCTTTCGGCTGCGGGCTCAACATGTGGACGTCCGCCGAGGGGGCGCTGCTCAAGGGCAAGCGCGTCGTCCATGTGAACACCGACTGTGGCGCGTTGAACCGCTACAACGCGGTGACCGTTGCCATCCCCGGCGACGCCGCGAGCGTGGCGGGTGCCTTCGTCGCGTTGCTGGACGAGGGCGAGATCGAGGCTACTCGATTCTCCGAAGGCCTTGTCCGGCCGTCCGAGGAGCCGGCCGGCGACCTCGCCGGGGACACGGGCACGGAGGACGGGCTCGACCTGCGTGTGGCGCTCGACCTCGTCGACCGCGGCTTCCCGTCGGACCGCACCCTGGTCATCGACAACGGGCGCTTCATCCACCATGCGTTCACCAGGCTGCACGTGCCCGAGCCGAAAGCGTACGTGCACGCGGTCAACTTCGGTTCCCTCGGGCTCGCGATGGGCACCGCATTCGGCGCCTCGTACGCCAACCCGGATCGGCCCGTCCTCGTGGCGTGCGGCGACGGCGGCTTCGCGATGGGCGGGCTCTCCGATCTCACGTTCATGGCTCAACAGCACCGCAACATCACCGTGGTGATCTTCAACGACAGCGCCTACGGCGCGGAGTACGTCCAACTGGCCAACCGCGGGATGGATCCCAGTGCGACGACGTTCGTGTGGCGGGACTTCGGCCCGGTTGCGGAGGCGCTCGGCGCCATCGGGTTCACGGTTCGATCGGCTCAGGAACTGCGCGACGCCCTGGAGCGGGCGAGCAGTGCCGATGGATCGAAGCTCATCGACATCAGGATCAAGACCAAGTACGTCTAGGGAGTCCCCGGCCATCTCCGCGAGACGGCCGCTGCGACACCCTGTTTCAGGGAGCGACATGAGTCCTTTGACAGCGCGTTCCCGGCGGCTTATGGCCGCCGTGGCCGCAGTAGCAGTCTTCGCCACCACCGGCTGTGCGAGCGGCAACGACCGGCAAAGCACCGGCGGCTCGGCGAAGGCGCCCGCCAGTCTGGTCATCTCCAGCAGCGGCAACTATCTGACCAGCTTCGCGCCGCTGTGGGCGGCGGAACCCGACTTCAAGGACATCGAAGCCAAGTACAAGACCAAGGTCAGCTTCGAGCCGTTCAACAAGGGCTCCGACGCGCTCACCGCACTACTCGGCGGATCCGCGCAGATCTGCAACTGCGGCGCGACCACCGGCCTGACGGCGGCCATCGCCGGCAAGGAAGTCCGCTACATCGGCAACATCTTCAAGGGTACCGGCCAGGTCGTCGTGGCGGCCAAGAAGTACGAGGCCACCCATGGCAGCGACGTGGCCAAGTTCGCCAATGCCACGTTTGGTTACACGTCACCGGGCTCCGGCAGCCAGGTCGCCGGGCAGAAGGTCGCCGAGCACTTCGGGCTCAACTGGAGCGCCACGAAGCAGCTGGCGCTTGGATCGACCACCGCCTACTCGCCGGCGTTGGCCGCCGGTCGCGTCGACATCGTCGTGATGGACGTGCCCATCGCGATCAAGACCGTCGAAGACGGTGTCGGCTACATCGTCGCCGACCTGAGCGATCCCGCGAAGGCCGCCCCGCTGATCGGCAACATCATCGGCGCGGGCCTGGTGACGACGAAGAAGTTCATGGACGAGTACCCCGAGCTGACGCAGGACGTCATCAACGCGCTCGTCAGCGGCATCAACCGCGTGAAGAAGACGCCGGACCCGGCCGCCGCGTACGCGGCTCTGCCCGCCGCTTACAAGAAGGTCAACCCGGACGAGAAGGTCTTCGCCAAGCAGTGGCCGTACATCTACCCGTCGTTCGGCGCCACCGAGGGCACCGTCGATGACAAGGAGATCGCGGACACGTTCGCCCTGGGCGGGTTCAGTGCCCAGGACACGAGCGGTGCTCTGGCCAAGGCGTACTTCGACAACACCCTGGCGAAGCGCGCCGCGGAAACCGCGCACAAGTAGCGAACCGTACGGAGGCTAGAGATGACGACAACTGTTCAGGGATCGCGAGCGGGCACCGACGCGATCAAGCTCTCCGGGGTGAAGCGGTCCTACCCGACCGCTAAAGGCGAGTTCGTGGCGGTCCAGGACGTCAACCTGACCGTCGCAAGCGGCGAGTTCGTCTCGGTCGTGGGTCCGAGCGGGTGCGGCAAATCCACACTGCTCGGCCTGCTGGCCGGCCTGGCCAAGCCCGCGGCCGGAACGGTCGAGACGCTGGGCCACCCGGTGCGCGGCGTGAACACCGAGGTTGGCTTCATCTTTCAGCGCGACGCCCTGCTGCCGTGGCGCACGGCCGAGCAGAACGTCGCCCTGCCACTGCGCTACCACGGCATGTCCAAGCGGGACGCGTTGCGTGAGGCACGGGCGTGGCTGTCGCGGGTGAAGCTCGACGGCTTCGGCGAGCGGTACCCGCACCAGCTCTCCGGTGGCATGCGCAAACGGGTGGCCATCGCCGCGTCGCTGGCGTACCAACCGAAGATCATTCTGATGGACGAGCCGTTCAGCGCCCTTGACGTGCAGACCCGCACGATCATGGAGGACGACCTTCTCGTCCTGTGGCAGGAGTACCGGCCATCGGTCGTCTTCATCACCCACGACCTCGAGGAGGCGGTGGGCCTGTCCGACCGCGTCCTCGTCATGAGCGCGTCACCGGGCACCATCGTCGGCGAGTTCGCGATCGACCTGCCGAGGCCGCGCAACCTCCTGGAGCTGCGCTACGACGAACGGTTCACCGAGTTGTCGCACGAGATCTGGGAGCGTCTGCGGACGGAGGTGCTGCGGACCAATGCAGACAACCATTAAGCCCGTAGGCCGGCGCCTCGGCGGTACGCGCCAGCTGCGCGCCGGAGGCCAGGGCGGGCGTGCGGGCCGGAAGATGGCGGCGGTCTGGCTCGTACGCCTGGCCATCCTGGGCGCCGTGCTCGGCGGTTGGCAGTTCATCACCACAGACCCGACCTGGCGCCTGCTGATCGGCCGGCCGACCGAGGTGATCAGCCTGGTCCGTGCGTGGCTCGTCGACTCGGCGTTCTGGCTGGACGTCAGCATCACGCTGGCGGAGTCGGCGACGGGATACGCCCTCGGCGTGGCGGCGGCGATCGGCCTGATCGCCATCATCATCCCCTTCCCCGTGGTGGGCCGGTTTCTGTCGCCGTTCATCGCGATCGTGAACTCGCTGCCGAAGATCGCGTTGGCCCCGGTATTCATCGTCTGGTTCGGCATCAGCTTCCAGTCGAAGATCTACTTCATCGCCGTCGCGATGTTCTTCGTCGTCTTCTACGGCGTCTACTCGGGCCTGAAGAACATCGACCGGACGCTGGTCGACAACCTTCTGGTGATGGGCTCCTCCGGACTCGAGCGGGTCCGGGACGTCTACGTGCCGGCGACCGCCGGCTGGCTCATCTCGAGCCTGCGTATCTCCGTGGCCTGGGCATTGACCGCGGCCGTCATCTCCGAGTACATCGCGTCGAACCAGGGCCTCGGGCACCGGATCGCCCTCGGCCAGCAGTCGCTTGACCCCAACGCCGTCGTCGCGGGGATCTTCATGGTGGCCCTGGTCTCCCTGACCGCGGACCGTCTGCTGACGTTGATCGATAAGAGGTTCCGGCAATGGCGACTCTCGTGAAGCTTCGCATGCCGCTGCTGCAGGTGGCCGCGGTGCTCGCCCTCCTCGGGCTGTGGCAGTGGGGAACCGCCGGCGGTGTGCTGGACACATTCATCGTCGGCACCCCGGGGGAGACGTTCGGGCAGCTGAAGAACTGGATCGTCGACGGCACACTGCTGCGATCCTCGCTGTCCACGCTGCAGGTGCTCCTGCTGGGGTGGGGGATCGGCACGGTGCTCGGCGTGGCCATCGGCGCGATGATCGGCCTCAACGAGTTCTTCCGGCTCGTGACCGACCCGTTCATCACGTTCTTCAACGGGATGCCCCGCCTGGTCCTCTATCCGTTCCTCGCGGTCTGGCTCGGCTTCGGCATTCAGGCCAAGATCCTGCTCGTCGTGCTCGTCATCGTCGTCGTCGTGGCAACGATCGTCGCCACCGGCTTCCGCGACGTGGACAACAATCTGATCGACAACTCGAAGCTCATGGGTGCGCGCCGGTTCGACATCGCGCGCGATGTCTACGCGCCCTCGTTGGCGAGCTGGCTGATCGGCTCGTCACGCGTCACGTTGGGCTACGCGTTCCAGGCGGCGATCACCGCGGAGTTCATCGGCTCCAGCAAGGGTCTCGGATTCCTCGTGGTGTTCGGCGAATCCCGGCTCAACGTGAACGAGATCTGGGCCGCCCTGGCCGCGGTCATCGCGATCGCGTGGGCGCTCGACGGGCTGGTCGGGTTGTGGGAGCGACGGGCGCTGCGATGGTCTCGCCTGTCTGGTGCACGGTGATCGGGACGGACAACGGGGACAGGTCGTCTCACAGGACAAGGCAGGGTGGGATCAGTGCGTGACAATCGTTTGCTCGGCTCGCTGCGCGCGGGCGAGGTTTCCATCGGAAGCCTGATGACCATCCCGGACCTCTTCGTGGCCGAGGCGATGGGTACGGCAGGCGTCGACTTCCTCGTGGTGGACACCGAACACTCGCCGATGACGACCGGGCAGTTGCACGGCGTGCTCACGGCGTTGTACCCCACCGAGTCGACGGTGCTGGTCCGCGTGCCGGCCCACGGCGACGTCTATATCAAGCAGGCACTCGACCTGGGCGCCGAGGGCGTGATCGTGCCCTCGGTCAGCAGCGCCGCGGAATGCCGCGCGGCGGTGGCCTCCGCGCGTTATGCGCCCGTGGGGAGCCGGGGCTTCGGCCCCCGGCGGGCGAGCCGGCTGCACGGCGACCGAGCCGACTACCTCGCGCGCGCCAACGGGCAGATCGCGGTGCTGGCCATGATCGAGACCGGCGAGGCCGTCGAGGCCATCGAGGAGATTCTGGCGACGGGCGGGCTCGACGGCATCATGGTGGGCCCCTTCGACCTGGCCGTCTCGCTCGGCCACCTCGGCGACCCGGAGCACCCGGAGGTCGAGGAGGCGGTCCAGAAGGTCCTCGTCGCCTGCCAGGACAGCGGCGTGCCGTTCGGCATCTTCAGCAACTCGCCCGCGGCGACGCAGAAATGGGTCTCGCGCGGCGCGCTGCTCGCCACGATCGGATCCGACCTGCAGTATCTCGACGCGGGAATCGCTCGGACAAGGGCCGAAATCGCCGCGGTGAAGAGCGCCTCACGTAAGGAGTCGTAGCATGTTCATCCTCGAGACCGAAACAATCGAGTGGGTACCGGTCGTCAAGAACCATCGCACCGGTAAGATCACGCGCAAGTTCATCCACGAGGGAGAGTCGTCACCCGGCGTCGGGTACACGTCCGACCTGGTCCGCTACGAAGGCGGGCACGGCGTCTTCACCGCTCCGCGACACCGCCACAACTTCGACCAGTTCCGCTTCACGATCTCGGGCGACCCCGACTACGGACAGGGGCAGGTGTCGTCCGAGGGCGGCGTGGCGTTCTTCCCCGCGGGCGCCCACTACGGGCCCGAGCGCTTCGAGGAAGTCGAGATCCTGCTCGTCCAGTGGAGCGAGAACTGGGTGACGCGGGCGAAGTCGGACGCCGCCTTCACGGAACTGGAGAAGTCCGGCACGTTCAAGGACGGCTTCTACGTGACGGTGGACGCCGACGGTAACGAGGTACGCCGCGACGCCACGAACACGGTCTGGGAGACGGCCAACGGCAAGCCGCTCGTCTATCCGGTGCCGCGCTATCCCCAGCCCGTCCTCATGAACCCGGAAGGCTTCGCGTGGCGCGAGGAGGACGGTGTACGCCGCAAGGACCTCGGCCACCTGACGGAGAACGATTTCAACGTCCAGAAGTACCAGTGGGACGCCGACGGCCGCGTCTCTCTCCCGGCGGACCGCACGCAGATGGTGTGGCTCATGTCGGGCGAGGTTGAGGTGGAGGACCGGAAGCTCGGCGCTCGTACCATCGTCATCTCCGACCTCGGCGAGAGTCACGCTCTGGTCGGCGTGAACCCGGGTGAGGCGATGGTGTTCGACTTCGGCGCGCCGCTTCCCGGCCGGTAGCCGGCGGCACTGCAACAAGCGGAGGTATGCGGCGACCCCGCGCGGGGTCGCCGCACGTCTTCAGTGATATGTCAGGGCTCCGGCAACGCCGGCCACGCGTTTGACCGAAATTGGTATCCCGTATTCAGTTTGTCATGGCAAGCCGCCAGGCCGTGACCACCTCGAAGTTCCCGGGCCGAGCGATGGCCTCGGATCATCGTGCGGGGCGCGTCAAGGCCTCCAGCGGGCAGAAGCAGTCGGCGACGAGCCGTCGTCGGCCTGTTGTGATCGGAGGATGTCACATGGGTTCGACCGAGGAACGCAACTACCGGGACACGGTATTCGACCAGTTCAGACTGGACGGCATGACGGCTCTGGTGACCGGAGCCGGTCCAGGACTCGGCTTCAGCATCGCGCGCGCCTTCGCCGCTGCGGGAGCGTCCGTCGCGTTGTGTGCACGCAGCCAGGAGAATGTCGACGCGGCCGTGAAACTCATCGAGGACGATGGGGGCACCGCGATTGGCGTTGTGGCGGACATGAGCCGGCCGGAGGACATCGACCGGCTCGTCGAGGCCGCTCGGACTCGGCTCGGCCCCGTGCAGATCCTCTTCCACAACGCGGCCTCGCACGCGGGGCAGAGTCTCGAGGGACTCCAGACCGATCCCTTGTCGCTCACCGTGGCGGACTGGCAGTCCCAGTTCGAGGTGAACCTCCTCGCGGCCTACCTGCTCGCACAGCGCGTGGTGCCGGACATGAGGGCGAGCGGGTACGGGTCGATCATCAACACCACCGCGGTGGCGGCGTTCAGGCCCAAACCGAACATCGGGTCGATCGCGTACGCCGCGACCAAGGCCGGACTGACGATGATGACCCGTCAGCTGGCGAAGGAGTGCGGCCCGGTGGTCCGCGCCAACATGATCTGTCCCGGCAGCCTCTCGCCCACCGGTGAGATGCGGGACATCTGGGCTCCCAGCATGAAGGGCATTCCGCTGGGCCGTGTGGGCCGCTCCTCGGAGGCGGTTGGTGCCGCCCTGCTCCTGGCGTCACCCGCCAGCAGCTACACCACCGGCACGACGATCTTCGTCGACGGCGGGCGAGTGAGCGGCGTGTCCTGAGCCCCGACGGGCTTCGCCCCTCGGACCAGGAACAACCTGGCTGCGCACGATGTGATGACCACCCGAGTGGCCGCATCGTGCGCAGCCCGACATGGGCGTTAGGGAGAATAGGCGTGAGGCCCCGGTACACGGTCAACTGCTCGCTGCTGTTCACCGACCTCCCGTTGCTGGCACGGCCGGCAGCCGCGAAGGCGGCGGGGTTCGACGCCGTCGAGTTCTGGTGGCCGTTCACCCATGCCGTACCGGGCGACCGCGAGCTGGACGCCTTCGCGGCGGCGGTCATCGATGCCGGCGTGACCCTGACCGGACTGAACTTCTTCGCCGGCGACATGGCCGGCGGCGACCGCGGGCTGCTGTCGTGGACAGGACGCGCAGCCGAGTTCCGTGACAACATCGACGTCGCCGTGGGGCTGGGCGCACGCCTGGGCGTCGAGGGGTTCAACGCGTTGTACGGCAACCGGATCAACGGCGTGGCCGCGGGTGAGCAGGATGCGCTGGCCGTCGAGAACCTCGTCCTCGCCTCGGCCGCGGCGGCGCGGGCGGGTGCGCGGGTACTGCTGGAGCCGATCAGCGGGGCCGAACGCTATCCACTGCGCACCCTCGCCGACGCCCACGATGTGCTGCTGCGCGCCGCCACGGCCGGCGCCACGCGAGTCGCGCTGCTGGCGGACCTGTACCACCTCGCGGTCAACGGCGACGACGTCGACAAGTCCATCGCCACCCACCTCGACCGCATCGGTCACGTCCAGATCGCCGACGCTCCCGGCCGCGGCGAACCCGGCACCGGTGCCCTGCCGCTCACCACATGGCTCGACGATCTGTACCGCGCGGGCTTCGCGGGTCGTGTGGGCCTGGAGTACATCCCGGCCACGGACGACCCGTTCGGCTGGCTGCCGTCCGCAGACAGGAGCACCACGTGACCACCGTCGGGTTCATCGGCCTCGGCATCATGGGCGGCCCGATGGCCGCCAACCTCGTCAGCGCCGGATTCGACGTGGTCGGCCACAACCGCAGCCGCGCCGCCGTGGATGCCTTGGCCGACAAGGGCGGGCGGGCCGCCGGCACGGTGGCGGACGTCGTCCGCGATGCCGACGTCGTCATCACCATGCTGCCGGACTCGCCCGACATCGAGGACGTCGTCCTCGGCCCCGGCGGAGTGCTGGCCCACGCCAAGGCCGGCCTCCTGTTCATCGACATGAGTACCGTGCGTCCCGGCGTGTCCCGGGCGATCTCGGTCGCGGCCGCGGAGGCCGGCGTCCGTGCCCTCGACGCACCGGTGAGCGGCGGCGAGCCTGCGGCGATCGAGGGCAGTCTGTCGATCATGGTCGGCGGAGACGCGGCCGATTTCGACGCGGCCCGTCCGGTGCTCGAGGTCCTCGGAGACACGATCGTGCACGTCGGCCCGGCGGGAGCCGGGCAGACCGTCAAAGCCGCCAACCAGCTCATCGTCGCGGGGAACATCCAGCTGCTCGCCGAGGCGATCGTCTTCCTCGACGCCCACGGCGTCGATGCCGCGGCCGCGATCGAGGTCCTCGGCGGCGGGCTGGCCGGCAGCACCGTGCTGAGCCGCAAGGCGGCCGGGATGATGCGCCGCCAGTACACGCCGGGGTTCCGCCTCGCCCTGCACCACAAGGACCTCGGGATCGTGACCGCCGCCGCACGCGACGCCGGCGTCATCACCCCGCTCGGCGCCGTCGTCGCCCAGCTCGTGGCCGCGATGGTGGCCCGCGGGGACGGCGGCCTCGACCATTCCGGCCTGCTCAAGCTGACCGAGGAGCTCGCCGGCTTCCCGCGCGCCCCGAGAACCTGACACCGCGGCCCTTGCGTCACACCATCGGCTGCGACGGCATTCCCCGGCCGGAGCCGGCAGTTCCTGCGGTGTATCGGCTACCGGGTCGCCGATCTGCCGCAAGTTTCCCGCTCCGGCCGGCACCGCCTGCGATCCGGTGCCGTACTCCACGCGGCTTACGCGGGTCGCCGACCCGTCCGGCTGTGTCTGTCCCCGTGTCGGCAGTAACTCCGCGGCTACGTCACAATCTTCGCATGCGGACTGTCTTTGTGGGGCCGTTTATGTCCACTATGGACAGTACGGGCTGTTCGACGCGGACCATGACGACGGACCGGAATGGGAGTCGCTCAAGGCGGGCGGCGTCGGCGTGATCGGGGTCGAGGCGGGAAGCGCGCTGCTGCTGACAAAACGGCATACCGGCGACGTGCGACTGACCGTGGTCTACGCCGAGGCCGCGCCGGCGCCGGACGAGTCCTACGACGACATCGTGGAGATCGACTTCATCGCCGAGGCGCGGTCGCTGTATCTGGCGACGTAGGCGCACGAGGAGGAGCTCGAGCTCCCCGACCTGCCCGCCGGGCCGGGCAACTACCGGCTGCGCTACCACGGCCGTCAGATCGGGGACCCGGAACCGGAGCCGGCCGACATGGACCAGATCGTCGACGAGTATCTCCTGCAGATCTGGCCCGCCACGCCCAGCCCGTCCCGCGTGGTCGTGTCCACCTCGGGCTGGCTGGACCACTGGCTGAACGTTCAATGACCGCGACGTTCCGTATCGTCCACTGCTGCGACATCGGACCGGCCGGGCGAGTTTGCTCGCCCGGCCGGCTAAGACTGAGATTTTCATGGGCGGGATCCCAAGCGGGGTGTCACTCAACCGACGAGCGGTGCCTGGGTCGCCGAGGGTATTGCAGAGGCGCTGGAGCAGCTAGTTGGCTGGGCGCTTGATGCCCAGGTTCTTGTATGCCGCGTCGACGTAGGTCGGGTCGAAGTAGCCTTTGGGCACAGTGTTGGCATCCAGACCACTGAGAATGGCGGTGCCCTTGATCTGCGACTCGGAGAAACTGCCGTCCGAGGTGAAAGATGGCCTCAGGTACGGCCACTGTTCGGTAAAGCTCTGCTGATTGTTGACGTCTTTGAACTCCTTTGGCATGAGGGCGTAAACGGCAGCCGCGTCGTCGCCCGCGCCCTGGACCAGCGACAGTCCCTTGACGAGCCCTGTCACGAGGTCCTGCGTCAGGTCCGGATACTTCTTGGCGAAGTCGCCGGGGACGATGACGCCGACGCCCAAGCTGTCGCCGACGAGCTTACCGCCGGTCTGCGGATCGCTCAGGTTTGACACCATATAGGCGGCCCCCTGGTTGATTGCTGCCACGGCGATGGCGATGTCCACGACGGCGAAGTCGACTCGGCCCTGCCCCAGGGACGGGGCGAACGCGCTGCCGGAGCCGAGTGCGACCGGGTTCACGTCGTCCCACGAAAGCCCGGAGGCCTCGAGTACCTTCTTGCCGACCGACTGTGTGAGTCCGGGCCCGTAGTAGCCTAACGACTTGCCCTTGAAGGCCTTGATGTCGGTTCCGAGTGTCTTCTCATGCTTTTTTGCGCCAATAAGCATCAGGCCGGAACCCACATAAACGGCGCCGATGTACTTGACGTCCTTGCCGGCCGTGGCCGCTGTCAGCCCGTTCGATGAGCTGATGGCGCAGAGCTGAAGACTCCCTCCGAGCATACCGACAAGAGCATCCGCGCCCTTGCTGAACTCCTCGTACCGAATGGTGGTGTTGTACTTCTTTTCGAGCTTCGAGTATTCTTCGTGGGCCGCCCACAGGCTCGTGTAGTTCGGCAGGTATTTGCCGCCGACGCCGATGAGAACCTTGCTTGGGGCTGGGACATCGGCTTTAGCCTGTGCTGGTTCCTTCTTACTTGCGCATCCACTGATGAGCAATACAGCGACGAGAGCTGCCATAGTCGCTGTTGCATTCCGCGCACTTTTGAATCGACTGAATCGACGCATGTCCAGCCTCATTCTGATAGTAACCCGAACACCTGCGACCAGATGTGGTGAATGACTGTATACCGTAGCCCGTATTCAGGTCAAGGGAAGTTAAAGCCGAGTTAACGGGCCTGGCCACGGTGTCCTTGCTGGTGGCGGCTGCGGTCCGGGGCGTGTTCGGTGCGGACGCGTTCGCGTAGTCGCGCGCATCCTGCGGGGCGGTCCGGCACTGGCGCAGCCCGGCGGGGAGTGCCCGGTCGGTGCGGTCGGCGCCGCTGGTCATGCACCGGATCCGCAGCGGTCAGGCGGCGCGGGTGGCTTCGGGAAAGTGGCGGTCTTGCCCACGGTGAACGGGATGGTCACCTGGTTGGGGCGGGTCGGCCGCCCGCGGTCGAAATCCCCGCTGCAGCGGCCGCTGCTGTTCCGGACTCGCCACGCCTTGCGGAAGATCGCCAGGGTTGCACCGCGCTCGCGGACCAGCCGGGAGGGCAGGCGGGCCGGTCGATGTGCGACTCGGCCAGGGTGGCGCCCGCGGCGGGGCCGGGTCGGCGGCAATGTCGTCGGCGATCGCCGCGACGAGGCCGGTGTCCGGCTCGCGTAGCACGTGCCGCTTGTCCCCGTCGAACATGCCTCGAGCGTGACCCGCGGCCGCGGCGCAGATCCGGGTCGTCGACGCTGATCCGCCGCGCCTCGGCCACCCCACGACGCGGCGTGGGCGTGTCGGCATCGGCGTCGAGTCGTGGTCGCGGACCTGGTAGGTCACCGCGACGCGGCGTGGGTGTGCCGGCATCGGCGTCGAGTCGTGGTCGCGGACCTGGTAGGTCACCGCGACGCGGCGTGGGAGTGCCCGCATTGGCGTCGAGTCGTGGTCGCGGACCTGGTAGGTCACCGCCACCGCGACGGCGGCCGCCGGGATCGGTTTGGGCTGGCGCGGCTACGAGTCCGGCCACCGCGTCCAACGCCACCGGCACCATGGGCCGGGGCGATCGACAAGGACCACTTCGGCGTCGACCACGGCCGGGGCCGGCGCTCTACGCAGCGCTGCTACGCGTCTCGTGATCGTCCTGGCCGCCGGCGCGGTCACCGCCGCCGCCATCTACCGGGGACTGGTTGCCGCGGCCGTCGTGGACACGGTCACGCCCGTGCCGCTCCAACTGAACTCAAGGTCGGCGTGCCACTTGTAGAGGTCTCCTCGATACCAGGTGTGCGAGACCTCTACCGGGCCCCGATCGCTGTGTACGACACGTTCCGCGAACAGCACGGGAGCGCCGAAGTCGATGTCGAGATGTAGGGCGACCTCCGGGTCGGCCAACTCCGCGGACATCGACTGACTCGCTCCCAGAATCCGGAGTCCGCGGTCGTTCAGCAATGTTGCATGGCCTCCGGCCCGCAACTCTGAGGCTTTGATGTATTCGCTGACGACCGGTGCCAGATATTCGGCGGTGAACGCGAAGGGTGTGTTATCAATCAGGCGCAGGTGGCGAAGCGTGGTTCCCGGGATGCCGCTGATGCCCAGGATCGACTGGATGTCGACCGGGAAAGCCCGCTCCTCGATCTCTTGGTTGGCAACCGACATGCTGCGTGTGCCCAGGATGAGGTCGGCGAGTGACCCGACGATCTGATGCGGCGGCCGGATTTCAAGATCTTCGCGGACGAAAGTCCCTTTTCCCTGGCGGCGAATGACGATTCCGCGCTCGACAAGTTCTCCGACGGCCTGACGTACGGTGGCCTTGCTGACGTTGAACTCCGCGGCAAACTGGTCCTCGGTGTTCAACGTGGAGCCAGGTGGGTACTCGCCTTTTTGAATGCGCTGGAAAATGAGGCCGTATACCCGCATGTAGAGCGGTGTGGGAAGAGGTTTATGCGGCATTCATCGGCCCTTCTGGCGAGATAGTTGGCAACCCAACGGCTCGTTGTTCGGCTCATGCTAACGCTTGAGGCGACCGTCAAGCATACCCGGGTGTCGCCTTGTTCGATTTCCAGCTTCAGGCGACCCATCCGGCGTGATGGCGCACCTCGACCTACACCATCGTTTGACCTCGGCCGAAGTTCCTTTGTGGTTCGGACACCCAAGGTGTGGCCCGTCGTGTCCTCATCCGGCGGAGGCGCCGTGGCCTCAGGTTGACAGCCGGTCGTGCTGCCGTGGGCCGCGGGCGAGCGGCACCGACCCACCCGGGTGCGGCCGCCCCGGGGCAACACGCCGTTGTCGCACGGGAAGGCGGCGACCGGCCATGACGCGCCGCCCGCAGGGCCGTCGGCTTGGGCTCCGCATGTCAACCGGTCTTACGGTTGACAGTAAGACCTAACGAACTTAGGCTGCGTCTCGATGGCGGTGGAATCGCCACTCAGAGAGGGGAAGCAGCCCATGACCGCAGTTGCAGAGCCTGTCCAGTCGACGCACGCGCTCGACCGCATCCGGCTGATCGACGTCGATTCGCATGTGGGCGAGCCGGCTGACATCTGGACGAAGCGACTCCCCGCGAAATGGCAGCATCTCGCGCCGAAGATTGTGGAAGACAAGACCGGCAAGCTGATCTGGGCAACCGGTGACAACATTATTTGTTCGGTCCACGACGAGCTCTACGCAAGGGATTTCGACCAGGAAACGCAAGACGCGGCCTCCCAGGCGGAGGCTCGGCTCCGTTGGATGGACCGGCAGGGCGTTTACGCTCAGGTCATTTTCCCGAATATTCTTGGGTTCGACGTCGCTGAGTTCATGAAGATGGACCCTGAGTTGTCGCTGCTCTCCGTGCAGGCGTTCAACGACTTCATGACCGATTTTTGCAGCGTTGACAAGCAACGGTTGATCCCCCTCACGAACGTGCCGTGGTGGGACCTGAAGGCGAGCGTCAAGGAGCTTGAGCGCTGTTACGACCTCGGTCATCGCGGCCTGAACCTTGGCTGGCAGTACGAGCAGATCGGCCTTCCGCGACTGCGGGACTCGCACTGGGAGCCGCTGCTGAAGACGGCCGAGGAGATGGGGATCCCGGTCAACTTCCACATCGGCTTCAACTCGGTCAAGCTCGAGGACACCGGCTTCAACAGCTTGCCCGATCTCGATGCTCTCGCATTCTCGGCCATGAACTTCGCCGGCAACATGCGCTGCATCGTAGAACTGATCATGGGTAGGATCTGCGACCGTTACCCGACGCTCAAGTTCATCTCGGTCGAGAGTGGCGTGGGATTCGTTCCATATCTCATGGACATGCTCGACTGGCAGTTCCTCAACCGCAACACGTTCGACAAGTTCCCGGACATGCTGCTTCCGTCCGAGTACTTCAAGCGGCAGATCTTCGCGACCTTCTGGTTCGAGAAGAACATCGGTCGGATCGCTGATCTGTACCCCGACAACTTCATGTTCTCGTCCGACTTCCCGCACCCGACGAGCCTCACGCCTGGCGACCACCTTCCCTATGTGAAGGGGCCGCGCGACACGATCAAGAGCAATTTGGCGGATGTGCCGGAGCCCATCCTCACGAAGATGCTCCAGGACACCGCAGCGCAGATGTTCGGTATCGACCTTCCCCCTGCCGCACCGAGTAGGAGCTAGAGTGCCGCGATTTGCGCGCGCCCGGACGGCTCGCGCAAATCGCAACTCACATCGCGAAAAGGGAGATGGCGTGACTGGGCATGCGGCCCGGTCTGTGAGGTATCAAGAGACCCCGCCGTGGGAGGGAGGCAACCACATGGACCACGATCTGGGAGAAATGATCGCCGGGCTGCCGCCGGATTGGGCAGGCCTTTTGACCGACTGGGACAGGTCCATGCGTTCGCGCAACTACCCCGAGACGACCCGGAACAAGTATCTGGTCGCCGCGGCTCACGTCGCGCGGTACCTGGCCAGGCCGGCCAACGGCCCGGACACCCAAGCTCTCCGGGTCCGGCCGTGACGACGCGGGAGTCGGTGGCTGACGACCCAGCATGTGGCGGCGCCCGGCTGCGGGTCCTGCGCGATACCCCGGAGCCGGACTTGGCCAAGGCGACCGAGGCCGCACGCGACTTGCTCATCGCGCTCGGCCTCGACCTGGCGGATGACGTGCTGGCCGAGACGCCGGGTCGGATGGCCAAGGGCTACGCCGAGCTGCTGACCCCGCGCGAGTTCGACCTCACCACGTTCCCCAACGACGAGGGCTACGACGAGTTCGTGCTCGCTCGCCGGATCCCGTTCCGGTCGGTCTGTGAGCATCACTTGCTGCCGTTCGTCGGCGTCGCACACGTCGGCTATATGCCCGGCGACCGCATTCTCGGGCTGTCCAAGCTGGCAAGGGTGGTGGAGTTGTTCGCCTGCCGTCCCCAGGTGCAGGAGCGTTTGACGATGCAGATCGCGACCTGGCTCGATGAGCGCTTGCAGCCGAAGGGTGTCGGGGTGGTGCTGGAGGCGGAACACCTGTGCATGACGCTGCGCGGGGTGCAGGCGGCCGGTGCGAATACGGTGACCTCGGCGCTGCTGGGCGTGGCACGCACCGACGCCCGGACCCGGCAGGAGTTCTTCTCGTTGGTCACCACTGGACTCTGACGGTTGTCAGGATTTTCGGCAGGGACAGGCAGCGACGTGCACCGACCCCGACGCACGGGGTCGGTGCACGTCGCTTTCTGCCGGGTCAGGCGATCGGGAAACCGAAGCAGACCGCCTCGGCTCCGGCACCGCCGACGACGTTCGTGATCTCGTCGTAGGCCGACCAGATGGCGGTCTCCGGCCCGTAGGAGGCGTCGCCGATCCGGACCGAGCCCGCGCTGATCCACAACAACTGGGTCCGCTCGGCCGAGAGCACGAGCGTGGCGTCGTCGTCGTCCCACCGGTGCTTCGAGGCGTACACGTCGTTCTCGGTGTAGCGGCCGAGAACCTTGGTGGACAGGCCGTTGCCGTCCGGACGCCAGGCGAACGCGTCCGGGTTCATGACGAGGGGCTGCGGGTAGCGGGGGGTCGGGAACGCCAGTGCCTCCACGCCGAACCGCTTGCGCTTCACCGCCTCGATCACCGCGTTGGCGGCGTCCGCGCGTTGCTCGGTGCCCGTGTCGTCGACGGAGATGTACGAGCCCTCCTCGAACCGGCCCGTCTGGCTGAGCTGATCGCGCATCTCGTCGTACTGCTGCCGTGTCACCCACGAGTGGCTCCACTGCACCTGGAGGATGGATCCGCCCTCGATGCGTTCAGGTCCGTAATGCGCGCCTGCGGGGAAGTACGCCACCTGGCCCGCCGGGGCCAGCACATCGCGGCCGTAGTCGGGGCATCCTTCGAGGGTCAGCCGGAACTGGTCGTAGTCGTGACGGTGCCGGGGAGCGATGAACGCCCCGTCACCTTCGGAGAACTTCACGAGGTCAGCCGTGAAGCCGACGCCGGGTGCCAGTTCCCCTTCGCGGAGGAACTTGCGGTACACCTCGCCGGAACGGTGGTTGGCGACCGGCTCCCATGGGACGTCGCCGCTGACGAAGGCCTCCATGCACGTGCTCCTGCTCTGGCGCGGATGGGCAATTTTGTATACCGTATCCTTGCACTCTGAGGCGCGCAACCCTCGCCCGAGGTGCTGAACAGCGGCGAGCTCGGGCGGTCCGGCCGCCGGGAGCATTGACTCACACTTGTGTATTGGATACCGTATCCACTGAGCGGAGGGAGGGAGTATGCGAAGGTCATTCCTCGCGGGAGTCGGCATGACCCCGTTCGGCAAGTTTCCGGACCAGACCCTGGGGTCGTTGGCGCGGAAGGCATGCTTCGAGGCGCTGAAGGACGCGCAGGCCGCCCCGCAGGCGGTGGAGATGATCGCCTGCGGCTGCGCCCGCAGCGGCAGCCTTCAAGCGCGCGAGAGCGGCGTCGGTCAGCTTGCCGGATGGGAGGTGGGCATCCAAGGGGTGCCCGTCTACAACGAGAAGGCGTTCTGCGCCTCGGGGGCCATGGCCTTCAACGTCGCGAACCTGGCGGTGACCGCCGGCGAGCACGACATCGCGCTCGTCATCGGCGTCGAGCGGATGTCGACGCGTTCCGGGAAGGGCCGGCCGCTGACGTCCGACGGCATGGTGCTGGAAGGCGAGCAGGGCTTCACCCCGCCGGCGTACTACGCGATGGCCGCTCGCCGGCACATGGAAGTCTACGGAACGACCCGGGAGCAGCTCGCCGCCGTCGCGGTGAAGAACCGCCGGGCGGCGTCGCTCAACCCCAAGGCGCAGTACCGGGACCCCATCACGATCGATGACGTGATCAACTCACGACCGGTCGCCGGTCCGTTGCATCTGCTGGATTGCTGCCCGACCGGCGACGGGGCGGCCGCGGCCGTCATCGTCAGCGAACGGGGCGCCGAGCTTCTGGGCATCGACCCGCAGGTGGAGATCCTGGCCTCCATCGTGGGCAGCGGGTACTACGCGAACCAGCGTCGCGACATGACAACGTTCGAGCTCGACCGGCACACCGCGAAGCGGGCCTACGAGCGGGCGCAGGTCGGCCCGGAGGACATCCACGTCGCAGAGGTCCACGACTCGTTCTCCATCGCGGAGATCATCCACTACGAGGACCTCGGCCTGTGCGAGGCCGGCGAGGGCGGCAAGCTCGTCGAGAGCGGGGACACCTCGCTGGGCGGGCGCCTCCCGGTCAACCCGAGCGGCGGGCTCCTCAACCGCGGTCATCCGCTGGGAGCGACGGGCGTTGCCCAGATCGTCGAGCTGGCCGACCAACTCCGCGGGCGCGCGGGGCAGCGGCAGGTGCCCGGAGCCCGGCGCGCACTCGCCCACATCTCGGGTGGCTTCCAGGAAGGCGACTTCGCGACCTCCGGGGTCACCATCCTGGCACGGATTGGAGCGACCGAGTCGTGATCGTTGGTGAGTTCAGTCTTGGCGCGCCGATCCTGACGGTGAACGAGAGCGGGCGCCACGTCCTGGTCGGCAGTCGTTGCCCGGTCTGCGGTGACGTGCGGCTGCCGTCGCGGACGCTGTGCGGAGCGGACCTGAGCGAGTGCGTGCCGCATGAGCTCAGCGGCGAGGGTACGGTCTACGAGGCGGTGCGGATCTCGCTCGCGCCCGCGGGGTTCGAGGCGCCGTTCTGGATCGGTTACGTCGACCTCGCGGAGGGCCCCCGATACCTCGCGCAGATCGAGGCGGACGAGGACGCTCCGCCCAGCCACGGCGATCGGGTGACGATGACCGTCGGGCGGCTCGGGACGTCCGACGAGCCGATGCTGGGCCCGATCTTCAGGAAGGTCAGAGATGCTGGCTGAGGACCTCGACGAGAGCCTCCGGGATCTCGCGGGCATGGCCAGGGCGGTCGCCCGCAACAAGATCGGCCCGCTGGTCGCCGCCGTCGAGCGGTCGGGCACGTTCAGCCCGCAGATCCGCGACATCCTGGCGTCCGCGGGC
Source organism: Dactylosporangium sp. NPDC000555 (assembly GCF_040300025.1). Classification (NCBI taxonomy): domain Bacteria; kingdom Bacillati; phylum Actinomycetota; class Actinomycetes; order Micromonosporales; family Micromonosporaceae; genus Dactylosporangium; species Dactylosporangium sp. NPDC000555. Next base: position 142,174 of record NZ_JBEPDB010000010.1, read on the forward strand.
TTCTTCGGCATGGTCGTCCCCGAGGCGTACGGCGGCGTGGACAGCGACATCCGGCATCACGGCATCGTGCTGGAGGAGCTCGGCCGGGTGTACCCCAGCGCCTGCACCTACCTCACGGCGCACTGGCTGGCGACGAAGCTCATCGCCCTGAACGCGACCGGACCCGCTGCGGCGCCATGGGCCGGTTCGGTGCTCACCAAGGCGGCCAGCGGCGAATGGCTGGGCGCCATCGCCGCCACCGAGCCGGAGGCGGGGTCCGATCTCGGTGGTGTGACGACGACAGCGGTGCTGGACGGCGACGTCTGGGTGCTCAACGGCACGAAACGGTTCATCACCAACGGCGGGTTCGCCGACTTCTACACCGTCCTCGCCCGCACCGGCGGGCCCGGATCGCGAGGCCTCTCCCTGTTCCTGGTCGAGGCGTCGACGCCGGGCGTGGTCGCCGCGCGGTGGGAGGAAAAGATGGGCCTGCACGGCTCGGCCACCGCGGAGATGCACTTCGACGACGTCAGGATCCCGCGCGACCACGTCATCGGCGAGGTCGACCGGGGGTTCACGTACCTCATGCGGGGCTTCGACGAAGGTCGCCTCGGAGTCGCGGCGATGAGCCTCGGGATCTCGCAGGGCGCCCTCGACGCGGCCACCCGCTACGCGGCCGAACGCCGGCAGTTCGGCAAGGAGATCGCCAGCTTCCAGGGCGTGCAGTTCCTCATCGCCGACATGTCCATCGGCGTGCACGCCACACGCTCGCTGCTCTACGACGCCATGGCGGCGCTCGTGGCCGGCCGCGACGACGCCTCGAGGCTCGCCGCGGTCGCCAAGACCTTCGCCACTGACGTCGCCATGCAGGTGACGAGCAACGCCGTCCAGGTGCTGGGCGGGTCCGGATACGTCCGGGACTTCCCGGTCGAGATGCTCATGCGCGATGCCAAGATCGGGCAGATCTACGAGGGCACCAACCAGATTCTGCGCATGGTGATCGCCCGTTCGTACTTCGGCGATCTGGCCCGTTGAATGCCAACAAGGAGACAAGACCATGAAATCTGACGGCAAGGTGGCGATCGTCGTCGGCGGCGGCAGCGGCATCGGCCGGGCGACGGCCGAACTCTTCGTCGAGAACGGTGCGCGGGTCGCGATCGCCGACGTCAATGAGCAGGGCGCGAAAGAGACCGCGGAGTTGTTGCGGAGCCAGGGCGCCGAGGTGTCGGCGTACACCTGCGACATCACGCAGCAGAGCCAGACCGACGAGCTGATCCAGTCGGTGCTCAGCCAGTACGGTGCGCTCGACATCGTGACCAGCACCGTCGGGTGGTCCGACACGACGTTCTTCGCGCAGGAGACCGAGGAGTACTGGCGCCGGATCATCGACATCAACCTTGTCGGCTCCATCTTCCTGTGCCGGTCGGCGCTCGGCCCGTTCAGCGAGCAGAAGTCCGGATCGATCGTGCTGACCAGCTCGGACGCCGGCAAGGTCGGCACCATGGGGGAGACCGTCTACGCCGCGGCCAAGGCCGGTGTCATCGGCTTCGTCAAGTCGCTCGCGCGGGAGATCGCTCGCGACGGCATCCGGATCAACGCCATCTCACCCGGGCCGACCGACACGCCCCTGCTGCGCGCCCAGTCGGATCAGCACGTGATCGAGAAGATGATCCGTGCCGTCCCGCTCAAGCGCATGGGCACGGCGGCCGAGCAGGCGGGGGCCATCGTCTTCCTCGCCTCGGACGCGGCGAGCTACATCACCGGGCAGACCCTGAGCGTCAGCGGCGGGCTGACGATGACGTCGTGACGCCGCCGGACTTCGCGCTTCCCGTCGAGGAGGGCGCGAGCAAGGTACAGGATCTCGCGACGGCAGTGCGCGCGTTCGTCGAGCCCGGCATGACGTTGCATGTCGGCTACTCCGACGCACGGCCCAACGCGGCGCTGCTGGAGATCGCGCGGGCCTTCGCCGGACGTGACCCCGGCTTCACCCTGGTCACCGCCGGGCTGGTCAACATCCAGCACGCGCTCGTCGAGCTCGGCCTGGTCCGGAAGGTCGTCGCGTCGTTCGCGGGCGAGAACTATCCCGTCGCCCGCCCCAACCCGGCTCTCGTCCGGGCGATCCGCGACGGCCGCGTGGAGATCGAACACTGGTCGCTGTGGAGCCTGATCGCCCGCCTGGCGGCCGGAGCGCTCGGCGTGCCGTACTTCCCCGTGCGGTCGATGGCCGGCAGCACCATGGGCGTTGAGGCGGCGGCGCGCGGGGAGCTCGTCGAGACGAGCGTCGGCGACGAACCGCTCGTCCTGGTGAAGGCGCTGCGGCCGGACGTCGTCGTCCTGCACGGTGCGGCGGCGGACGCGCACGGCAACGTGGTGCTGGCGGCGCCCTACGGGGAGAGCCAGTGGGGCGCGTTGGCCGCGACGCGCGGGGTCATCGCGTGCGTCGAGCGGATCGTCACGACCGAGCAGCTTCGGCGGATGAACAAGCTGACGCGAATCCCGGCGCACGTGGTCCGTGCCGTGTGCGTCACGCCGCACGGCGCCCATCCGTACGGCTTCAACAACCCGGGTGTCGACGGCATCGACAGCTATGTCGAGGACGCGCGGTTCATGGCGGACACCCTGCGGGCGAGCCGGGATCCCGCCGACTTCAAGCGATGGATCGACGAATGGGTCCTCGGCGTCGGTGACCACGACGGCTACCTCGCCAAGCTCGGCTCCGATCGCCTGAGCGCCCTGACCCGCCGGCACACCAGCGACGAGTGGCACACGCCGCTCGATGGCGCAGGAGCGGCCCCCGCGCCGGCCAACGCCACGGAGACCCAGGTCGTGGTGGCGGCCCGGCGGCTGCGTACCGCCGTCATGCATCGGGGACACGACGCCGTCCTGGCCGGAGTCGGCCTGGCGAACCTGGCCTCCTGGATCGGCGCTCGCGACCTGCGCGGCCGGGGCGTCGACGTCGAACTCATGGCCGAGATCGGACTGTTCGGCTACTCGCCCCGCCCCGGCGAGCCCTTCATCTTCGCCGGGCAGAACGTCCCGACCAACAAGCTCCTGACGGACGTGATGGGCGTGCTCGGAACGTTCGTGTCGGGTCCCGGCACGAGGACGATCGGCATGATCGGCGCGGGGCAGGTCGACCGGACCGGCGCGATCAACTCGACGATTGCCGACAACGGCGATTTCATCGTCGGCTCCGGGGGCGCCAACGACGTGCTCTCGGCCGCCGACGAGGTGATCGTCTGTGTCGGTCACGGCACCGCGCGACTCGTCGACAAGGTGCGATACGTGACGTCACCCGGAACGAACGTCTCCACGATCGTCACCGACCTGTGCGTCTTCGAGCGGGCCGCGGACGGCGAGTTCGTCCTGACCACGCTGCTGCCCACGGGTGGCGGGAGTCCTCTCGAAGCCGTCGAGGTCATTCGGGAACGTACGGGATGGTCGTTCCCCATCGCCGACGACCTTGCGATCGAACCGCCTCCCACCGCGGCCGAGCTGGCCGACCTGCGGGCGTTCGACCCGAATCGACTGTTCCTGCGCGACCGTAGCGCCTGACGTCCGTCCCGGCCGGCCTCTTCAAGGGCCCGTTCGGGGTACGCCGAAGCCCCGGGCATCCTCGTCGTGAGGATGCCCGGGGCTTCGGCGTGCCGGCGGCTTCGCGGGTGGTCAGGCGGCGGCGGTGTTCAGCGGCTCGCGGTCGCGGCTGTCAAGGCCGCCATGGCGGGCACCACTTCGACGCGCGCCCACCGCCCGGTGCTTCCGGCGGGCTCAGAGCGCCCCGGCGTCGCGCGCGGTGTAGAGCGTCGGGTAGATGGGCCGGAAGCCGAGCTCCCGCCGGATCGCCGAGGTGTCGCAGATGCCGTCCCACGGGTCCTCCAGCGCCCGCGTAGCGGCATCCTCGGCGGGGCCTCGTTGTTGCATCGGAGCAGTTCCCACGCGGTGATGGGCGCGTCATCGCCGATGTCGTACACCTTGCCGTCGATGCCGTCGGTCAGCGCGATATGAGTTGACGGCGCTGCCCACCCCGAATCGGGTGGTATGGCATCGTCATATCCGGCTGCTTCGTTCCGCAGGGGAGAGGAACTGAAGATATGGCGGGGGAAGGGGATCCGGATGCCTCCGGCATTCGATCCAGATCAATCACTCGCAATGTCGGGGAAGCGTTCCGGCTGAGCTGGAGGGCGGCGCCGCGGCTCTGCGTGGCGATGATCGTCGGCCCACTTCTTCAGTCGTTGCTCATCGGCGCTCAGCTGCCGCTGATCCAGCGACTGGTCGAGCTCGTCGCGAACGACGACGGCGGACGCGTGGGCACGGCACGCGCGGCAGCGCCCGTCGTCGGCCTCATGGTGGCCGGACTGATTGTCCTGCTCATCATCGGCAACGCGCAGGCGCTGGTCCGTGACCTGCTCACCGAGCAGGTCCGCCAGGCGAGCGCGCGGCGAATGCACCGGGCCATCGGCGGGCTCGAGCTGATCGACTACGAATACCCGCAGACCCACGATCGGGTGATGCGCGCGTCGAGCACGGACTTCCGTCCGGCTCAGGCCGTGCGGAGCCTTACCGCCATCGTCGACTCGGCCGTCAGGATCATCGTGGTGACGGTCGCGGTCGTCGTGATCCAGCCGCTGCTCGTGCCGGCGCTGCTGGCTCTGGCGATTCCGGTGCTCATCGTGTCACGGCTCATGGCCGGCGACCGCTACGACTTCTTTTCCCAGATGACACCGCTGGAACGGCGCCGTTTGTACTACTCGCGCATGCTCACCGCGCGGGAGCCGGCGGCGGAGACCCGGGCGTTCGGCCTCGTCGAGGAGTTCGGCCGGCGGTACGACGACCTGTCCGTCCAGCGCCTGGCGGAGCTGCGCAAGACGCTGGGCCGGCAGTGGCGCCGGATGCTCGGCGGGCAGCTGGCGTTCGCGCTGCTCGTCGTCGGCGGTGTCGCGGTCCTCGGCTGGTTCTACCTCAGCGGTCGCGCCAACCTCGGCTCCGCCATCGCCGCCGCCGTCGGGCTCGCCCAGGTCGTGCACATGATCGGTGCGCTCTCCTGGCCGGTGAGCGAGATGACGGAGGCCGGCCTGTTCCTCAACGACCAGCACGTGTTCCTGGAGCAGGTGCGGCGCCGGCGGCCGGCGCGGGACGATGCCGAGCAGCGCGGCGTTGCGGCGCTACGGTCGCTCACCGTCAAGGACGTCTCGTTCACGTATCCGTCCGGGACCGCTCCCGCGCTCGATCGCGTCAGCTTCACCGTCGAGGAGGGACAGATCATCGCGCTGGTCGGCCCGAACGGGTCCGGGAAGACGACCCTCGCCAAGATCATTGGGATGCTGTACCGCCCGGACGCCGGCACCGTGCTGTGGAATGGTGAGAGCGCCGAGCGGTTCGCCGCCGCCGCGCTGCGCGGCCGGATCGCCTCCGTCTTCCAGGACTTCCAGACGTACGCGGAGACCATCCGGGACAACGTCGCCATGGGCGCCATCGACCGGCCCGTCGACCAGGAGCGCGTCGCCTGGGCGCTGCGGGCGGCCGGGTTCGACGACGGCGAGTTGGCGCTGGAGCGCATCATCGGCCCGGAGTACGAGGGCGGCACCGACCTGTCCGGCGGGCAGGCGCAACGGCTCGCCGTCGCCCGGGCCCTCTACCGCGGCGCCGATCTGCTCATCCTCGACGAGCCCACCTCCGCCCTCGACGCGCGGGCCGAGCACACCCTGCTCAGCGAGTTGCGGGCGCACCGGTGCACCACGGTGCTCGTCTCACACCGGCTCGCCAACGTCGCCGCCGCGGACCGCATCCTCGTGTTCGGCGCGGGCCGCGTGATCGAAGAGGGCAGTCACGAGGAGCTGATGGCGCTCGGCGGGGTGCACCGGGAGCTGTACCAGCTCCAGGCGGACCTCTACGCGCACGGACGGGGAGACATCTCGATCTCGTACGGAACGACCCAGGAACGTGATCGGGAGACGCGCTGACCGTCACCGGGAGCTTGGCGTTTTCGTCCGTATGAGCGTGCACTATTTGACATTATAGGCTGCCGTTCGGGGCGGTGGTTTGGGTCGGGTTCCGGGATAATTGTAGGTATGGGGCAGCTGGGATTGTTTTCAAGGGCGGAGTTGGCTGCCATGCGTGACCACACCGGGTCACGTCGCTATTCTCCGGCGAAGGAGCAGTTCCGCCGGGAGCACGCACGGCATCGAGACTGGGGGCTGGCCAGACGGCACGCCGAGAAGCTCCGCCGCGCGCGCGGTGACACCCGGCCGGCGGTCAGCGACCAGCGGGACGGCTCGGTGCGCGAGCCG